>CAKZQE010000038.1 GCA_937139465.1 uncultured Gammaproteobacteria bacterium | reverse complement strand
CAGATCCTCGGCGGTCTGTGCAATCGGGCCGGCCTGATCCAATGACGAAGCATAGGCGATCATGCCAAAGCGCGAGCACCGCCCGTAGGTCGGTTTAATGCCGCTGGTGCCGGTAAATGCGGCCGGCTGGCGGATAGATCCGCCGGTGTCGGTGGCCGTGGCGGCGGCCACCATAGATGCGGCCACGGCGGCGGCTGAACCACCGGACGAGCCACCTGGAACCCGGTCGGTGTCCCACGGATTGCGCGCGGGGCCGTAGTACGAGTTTTCGTTGGACGAGCCCATGGCGAATTCGTCCATGTTGGTCTTGCCGAGGCTAACGGCGCCCGCCCCGGTCAGGTTCTCGACCACGGTGGCGCTGTAAGGTGCGATGAAATTGTCCAACATCTTGGAGCCGCAGCTGGTGCGAAGGCCTTGGGTGCAAAACAAATCTTTGTGGGCAATCGGCACCCCAAGCAACGGCGCGTTTTGGCCGCGGGCTCGGGCGTCGTCGGCCACCTTGGCGGCGGCCATCGCGCCGTCACGGTCGATGGTAATAAACGCGTTCAGACCGGCGTTCAGGGCCTCTGTCCGTTTCAGTTGCGCGTCGACCAGTTCTTGGCTGCTCAAATCGCCGGACTCGAGCGCCGTCAGTTGCTGGCGCAGGGTAGCAGTGGTGATGTCAGACATTAATCAATTACCTTGGGAACGAGGAATAGCCCATCTTGTGTGGCCGGGGCGTTTTGCATCAGGTGCTCACGCTGGTTGGTTTCCGTGACGGTGTCCGCGCGCAAGGTCTGGACCCGATCCAGAGGGTTGGTCAGTGGCTCAACGCCCTGTGTATCGACGCTGGCCATGCCGTCTAAAAGGTCGAGAACGCTCGATAGTTTGGCCGCGACAGCGGGGACATCGTCGACGGGGACCGCCAGTTGGGCCAAGGTGGCAACGTGTTGAACCTGCTCGGGAGTGATGCTCATTCGAATTCCTGCAGTGAAGTCAGAGTGTGGCGTTAAATAAACCCTTAATTTACCACGCATTGTTATTGCTAGGCACCTAGGTGGTTGCTAATCTACAGGCTTGCTATCTTGCTAAGGTTGTGCGCGTTTTATGCTTAAGTTTTTCCGTGGGATGTTTTCCAACGATTTGTCGATCGACTTGGGAACCGCGAACACCCTGATCTACACCCGCGGCAAAGGCATTGTCCTGAACGAACCTTCAGTGGTTGCGATCCGCACCAATGGTTCGCAGCGGCAGGTGGCCGCCGTTGGCGAGGAAGCCAAGCGCATGCTTGGTCGTACGCCGGGTAACATCGCTGCGATTCGCCCGATGAAAGACGGCGTGATTGCGGACTTTCACATCACCGAAAAAATGCTCCAGCACTTCATTGCCAAGGTGCACGAGTCGTCGTTTGTTGCGCCTAGCCCCCGTGTCCTGATCTGCGTTCCATGCAAGTCAACGCAGGTCGAGCGTCGTGCGATTAAGGAATCGGCCATGGGGGCGGGCGCTCGTGAGGTCTACCTCATCGAAGAGCCCATGGCGGCGGCACTCGGTGCCGGCCTGCCAGTCGAGGAAGCCTCGGGTTCGATGGTGGTCGATATCGGGGGCGGTACGACTGAAATCGCGATTATCTCGCTCAACGGTATTGTGTATTCCGAATCGGTCCGCGTTGGCGGCGACCGTATGGACGAAGCCATCACGGCATACATTCGCCGCAAGTACGGCACCTTAATCGGTGACGCGACGGCGGAGCGCATCAAGCACCAAATCGCCTCGGCCATTATGGTCACCGAGGAAAAGGAAATTGACGTGCGCGGCCGTAACTTGGCCGAGGGCGTGCCGAAACCCTTTACCCTCAGCACCAACGAAATTGCCGAGGCGCTTCAGGAACCCGTCCAGAACATCATCAATGCGGTCAAAAACGCCCTTGAGCAGTCGCCGCCCGAGCTTGCGTCGGATATTGCCGAACGCGGCATCGTGTTGACTGGGGGCGGCGGAATG
Source organism: uncultured Gammaproteobacteria bacterium (assembly GCA_937139465.1). Lineage (GTDB taxonomy): Bacteria > Pseudomonadota > Gammaproteobacteria > Pseudomonadales > Litorivicinaceae > Litorivicinus. The sequence goes on along the minus strand of CAKZQE010000038.1, from coordinate 4,180 downwards.
TTAGCGAACCTGGACACACTTCTGTCCGAAAAGACTGGACTTCCAGTGTTTGTGGCCGAGAACCCACTACAATGTGTGGCAGTCGGTGGTGGTAAAGCCCTCGAGCTGATCGACAAGCAAACCTTCCAACTCTTTAACTCGGATTGAGGTCAGCGTCATCAAGGATATCTTCAACCCCAACCTAGCCGCCGGCCGACACCTCGTGTTCGTTGCCTTGCTGAGCGCGCTGGTGGTGCTGGTCGAGTCTAGCCTGGGATCGGTGGGGGCCGTTCGCGGGCACATCGCTCAGGTATTTGGGCCGGTGCACGCGGTGGCTCGTTTGCCGGTGCAGTGGGTTGAGCAGCTGGGTACCTCACACAAGGACCGCGGTGAATTGCAGGCTGATCTTGCGCGCATGCAGGCCCAGAACGCCTTGCTGCAAGCGCGCCAGCTGCGCCTTCAGGCGGTCGAATCCGAAAATGAAGAGCTTCGTCGCTTGCTGGGTGCCTCGCGCCGGATGGACGATCAGTTCGTGCACGCCGAAGTCCTCGCGTACTCCCACGACCCCTTTGTGCAGCGATTGACCGTCAATCGCGGCTTTGGTGCGCGTGCGGCTACCGGTCAGGCTGTGGTTGACCCCTACGGGTTGGTCGGTCAAGTGGTCGAGGTCGGCTCCCTGAGCTCGCAAGTGTTGTTGGTGACCGATGCCAGCCACCAGGTTCCCGTGTCCGTGGCGCGAACCGGTCTGAAAGCCGTGGCCCGTGGCACCGGTGATGCCGATCGTATTGAACTGCTCAACGTGCCAGTGACAGCCGAGATTAAACCCGGCGACACGCTGATTACCTCCGGTCTGGGGCAGCGCTTCCCCGCGGGCTACCCCGTGGCTCGGGTGATTCAAGTCAACCGTGTGCCGGGGCGTCCCTTCGCCGAGATCATTGCTGCGCCGGTGGCGCGCACCGACCGGGCCAGTAGTGTCATGTTGGTGTACCGCGCTCAGTCGGCCCGCGACCGAGCGTTGGCGTCACTTGAGGGCGACCCTGGCGACAGCTAATGCATCCGTTGGCGTTTGTGTCCCTGTGCGTGCTCACAGGGTGGGTGTTAACGGTTGTTCCCCTGCCTCATGACTTCCTGATGTGGTGGCCGGCCTGGGCCGTGCTGGTGCAAATCTGGCTGGCCCTTAATGTTGGTCGATACAGTGGCATTATCGCAGCCTGGTTGATGGGGCTGTGTCTGGACTTTTTAAGCGGCTCTCCCCTGGGCAGTCAGGCCTTTGCGATGGCGCTGTGCATCTACGGGGTCACGGTATTTCGGCTGCGAATTCGTAACATGCATCCTGTCCAGCAGGCTTTGATGGTGGGGCTGGCGACGGCGGTATTTTTTGCCGTGTCGCTGTGGATTCGCGTCGCACTTGGGCATGACTTGAACCCATTAGCGGCGCTCACCAGCACGGCCATTTCGGTCGTGGCGTGGCCGCTGCTCTCACACGCTCTTAACACCCTTCACCTTCGTCTAATGCGGGAGGCCTAAATGGGCTCTGATATTTGTTTGGCCTCGCAGTCCCCACGTCGGCGCGACCTGTTGTCGGCCCTGGGACTGACGGTGGATGTTCGCCCCGCCCATATTGACGAAACGCCGCTGGCGAACGAAGCGGCGCGCGAGCATGTTGGCCGGTTGGCGTTGGCCAAAGCACAGGCGATTGAGCACCCGCGGCCCGTGGTGGCTGCGGACACCATTGTCACCGTCGACGGTTTGATCCTGGGCAAGCCGGTGGACAAGGCAGACTATTACGCCATGGCGCAGCGCCTGAGCGGTCGCGCCCACCAGGTCATGACGGGCTGGGCTGTCACCTTTGGCGATCAGATCATCGCGGATGTCGAGATCACCGAGGTCGAGTTTGTCACCCTCACCGACCCCATGATCGAGGCCTACTGGGTCACGGGTGAAGCCTCAGACAAGGCCGGGGGGTATGGCATTCAGGGGCCAGCGGGCGTCTGGGTGCGTAGCCTTCGCGGCGATTACAACAATGTCGTGGGGTTGCCCACAACGCCAGTCGCCCATGCCTTGGCGGCGGTAGGCGTTAACCCCTGGGGGCTTGCACATGCGCGGTGAATTACTGATCAACGTAACGCCCCAGGAAACCCGGGTCGCGGTGATTGAAAACGGCATGCTGCAGGAATTGCACACCGAACGCAGTCGCACCCGTGGCCTGGTCGGCCAGATCTACATGGGTCGTGTATTGCGCGTGCTGCCGGGAATGCAGGCAGCGTTCGTTGATATCGGCCTCGAGCGCAGTGCGTTCATCCACGAGCGTAATTTGCGTGGTGATTCGAGCGTGCCGATCAGCTCGCGTTTGCACGAAGGGCAGGCCCTGAGGGTTCAGGTAGAAAAGGACCCGATCGGCGACAAAGGCGCCCGCCTAACCGCCCAGATAAGTTTGCCCGCACGCTATCTGGTGTTTATGCCAGACGCGGACCATGTGGGTGTGTCGGCGCGGATTGAGGACGAAACCGAACGCGAGCGCCTGCGCGAACGGGTTCAGACCCTTGGCGAGGGCATGGGCGGTTTTGTGGTGCGAACCGCGGCCGATGGCGTCAGCGACGACGAGCTTGAACAGGACATTAAGTACCTCAAGAAAGCCTGGTCGAAGATTCAAACGGGCACGGCGGCCACCGGCGATGTTCCACGGTTACTGCACCAGGAGTTACCCCTGGCATTGCGAGCCTGCCGAGACCTGATTCAGGCCGACACCGAGGTGGTGCGGATCGACAGCGCTGAAACCTTCCGCGCGGCGCAGGCCTTTTGCGAGGTGGCCGAGCCCGAAGTCTTGGGTAAATTGCAGTGGTACCCCGGTGAGCGGCCCCTGTTTGACCTGTATTCGGTCGAGGAGGAAATCCGTCGAGCGCTGGAGCGTCGGGTTGATTTGAAGTCCGGCGGGTATTTGGTGATCGACCAGACCGAAGCCATGACCACGATTGACGTCAATACCGGCGCCTTTGTCGGCCAGCGAAACCTTGAAGAAACCATCTTCAAAACCAACTTGGAAGCGGCCAACAGCTTGCCCCGGCAACTGCGTTTACGTGGTCTTGCGGGCATCATTATCGTCGACTTTATCGACATGCGTGACGCCGAGCATCGCGATGCGGTGCTCCGAACGCTGGAATCGGCCCTTCGCAAAGACCCCATGCGCCACCGCGTTAGCGGCATCAGCCCCCTGGGACTGGTTGAGATTTCACGCAAGCGTGTGCGCGAGTCCCTCGGCGGACAACTCTGTGAACCATGCATTACTTGCGGCGGGCGCGGACGCATTCGAACGGCGGAAACCGTGGCCTATGACCTGTTTCGGGATGTGTTGCGTGAATCCCGCGCGTACCTTGAAACCAAGTCGATGTTGGTGCTCGCGCACCCCCGTGTGATTGAGTTCATCCTAGAGCACGAGCCCGATCAGTTGGCGGATTTGGAAGCCTTCATTAAGCGCTCCATTCGCCTGCAGGAAGCGCCGGAGTACACGCCTGAGCAATACGAGGTTGTTCCCTGCTGATGTCTAAGCGGGCCTTCGCCTCGTGGTTGTTTGCACTGCTAATGGTGGTGTTGGCACTGGCTAGCCTGGTGTTGCGCTATGGCTCCGCGGCGTTCCCGGGTTTTACCGATGCCTTGTTGCGCGACATTCATGCCCGCGCCGGCGTCCAGGTTCAGGCGTCGGATATCCATTTAGCCTGGCGCGGCAGTCAGATCGTGTTGGCGGCCAGTGACGTTTCAGCGGCGCATAAGGGCGTGCTTGCGAATGCCCGCGAAATTGCCTTGAGCTTCGATATCGGTGCGTCCTGGTCGGCTAAGTCCCCGCGCTTCTCGGATGCGCAGTTTGTCGGTTTGACGTTGGAGCTGCCGGCATCAGAGGCGGCGGGTCCGGTCGACCCGCAAGCCCTATTGGCGCAGCTGCTGGTGCCGCTGGCGATGGCAGACCGGGTCCAGCTACTGGACGCCCAAGTCCGTGGTGACGGGTTTGAACTGCAAGGCTTAAACGGCCGGCTGACGCGTGCGAGCGATGGCGCGCGGGTACGGTTGGTCGGCCAGGCCCTGGCCGGTGCGCTGGGCGCCTCTTTCAGCGCACAGGTGCAGGCGACGGACGAGACGATTTCAGGCTTTGTTCGCCACAAGGCCCGTGGCGCCATTGAAGTATCCGGGAAAACCCGGGTCCTCGACG
>CAKZQE010000037.1 GCA_937139465.1 uncultured Gammaproteobacteria bacterium | reverse complement strand
ATGCTTTTCGAGCCGCGTCCCGAGGTCCGTATCATACGCGCCAAAGCAAATGCCCTGCAGGCGTCCCCCCATGCCGTCGGACACGGTAAGCCGCAAATGGCTTTCGCCGACGCGCTTGGCAAAGGTGATCTTGCAAGAGGGCAGGGCGAACCGCGGTCCTGGAGCGCCTGCGCCATAGGGGCCTGCGGATTCGAGTTGCTCGATCAGTTCGGGGGACGCCGCGCCGGGCATGATCGGGGAATCGATGCGCAAGGCACGGGGACCGCCCGCACCAGCGCCTTGGCGTTCCAACAATTCGGTCAGCCGCGCCATCGCCGGTTCCAGTTGATCCTGCATCACCGTCAGACCGGCCGCCATCTTGTGACCGCCGCCTTTGACCAGCAGCCCCTCTTGGGCCAGCTTGTGGATCGAGGCCCCCAGATCGACGCCGTTCACGGACCGGCCCGAGCCCTTGCCCTCGCCATCGGCGAAACCGATGACCACGGCGGGGCGATTGGCGGCTTCCTTCAGGCGCTCCTGCCCGCGCGGCGCGGGGCGGATCTCGCCGGCGAGGCCCACTTCGCCGAACACCGCCAGGCCGCGCTTCAACGGGCGGTCGCGCAGCGAGGACACGATGGAGAACAGGATCGCGAGGTCGGCCGCGGGCTCGGTGATCTTGACCCCGCCCACAGCATTGACGAACACGTCCTGGTCGAAGCACACGATGCCGGCGTGGCGATGCATCACCGCCAGCAGCATCGCCAGGTCGGCACTGGTTTCCGTAACCCGGACACCGCCCACGACATTGGCAAAAACATCGTCGGCGTGGTCCTGCAGTGCAACAACTTCGAAGTGGTCGATCTGGGTGTCATGGTGTCCAGCGAGGCCATCCTGAAAGCCGCGCAGGAGCACAACGCTGACCTGATTGGGCTGTCGGGTCTGATCACGCCGTCGCTGGACGAAATGGTCCACGTCGCCAGCGAAATGCAGCGTCAGGGCTTCACCACACCGCTGATGATTGGTGGCGCCACCACAAGTCCTGCCCACACCGCGGTCAAGATCGACCCGGCCTACGACCACACCGTGGTCTACGTCAAAGATGCCAGCCGCGCCGTCGGTGTCGCCCAGCGCCTGTTGAGCGAGGACCGCGACGCCTACGCCGCGGAGATCAGTGAAGCCCACGGCAAAAAACGCAGCGCCCACGCTGGCCGTGCACAGCAGCGCCTGCTGGAATTTGAAGACGCCCAAAGCAACGCAGCCGAGATTGATTTCAGCCGCAAAACCGCGCCGGCCTGGAGCGGGGTCAAGGTCATCGAGCCGACCCTGGACGAGCTGGAGCCCTTTATCGACTGGATGCCGTTCTTCAACGCCTGGGAGTTCAGCGGCCGCTTCCCTGATTTGCTCAACGACCCAGTTAAGGGCGTTGAGGCGAAGAAGCTGTACGTCGATGCCCAGGCCATGCTGGCGCAAATGAAGGCCGAGCGTTGGCTGTCGCCCAAAGGCGTTGTAGGCATTTGGCCGGCGCACCGCGAAGGCGAGTCCATTCGGGTCAATGGCGTTCAAGTCCCCTGCCTGCGCCAGCAAAAGCAAATGGCCGATGGCATTCCTAACCTGTCGCTGGTGGATTTCGTTGATTCCAAAGACGACTGGGTGGGCGGCTTTGCAGTGACCGCAGGGCATGGCATTGAGCCGTACATTGCCGCGTTCGAAGCCGATCACGATGATTATTCTTCGATCATGCTCAAGGCCCTGGCCGATCGATTCGCCGAGGCCTTCGCAGAGTACCTGCACCATCAGGTGCGCACGCAGTTGTGGGGCTATGCGAGCGACGAATCGCTGGATAACAACGCGCTGATTCGTGAAGAGTACCAAGGCATCCGTCCGGCGCCGGGCTACCCAAGTTGCCCGGATCACCGCCAAAAAACGCCGCTGTTTGAACTATTGGATGCAACCGCGGCCACCGGCATTGAGCTGACGGAAAGCCTGGCCATGTGGCCCACCGCGTCGGTAAGCGGGTTTTACTTTGCCCACCCCGAAGCGCGCTACTTCCAGCTAGGCAAAATCGGCCCGGATCAGGTCGAGCAGTACGCGGCCATGCGCGACGAGCCGCTGGCCGACAATGAGCGCTGGTTGGCACCGGTGTTGGGCTACTAGCCCAGCACCGTCCGCTCGAGCACCCAAAACGCCCCGACGCCGGCAATCCCCAAGGATGCCGGGATCTGGACAGCGGCTCGGTACCATGTCTGGCGCGCCGCCCAGGTGCCCAGCAACAGCGCCAAAGGCGCAATCACCAGCAATTGACCCAGCTCCACTCCGACGTTAAAGCTGATCAGGCTGACCCAGAAGGCGCCGTCCTCAAGGCCGAATTCCGACAGCACTGATGCAAAGCCAAGCCCGTGCAGCAATCCAAACGCGAATACCAGCGCAAGCCGCCGACCCAGCGCAGTGCGCCCCGAACGCAGGGTATTTTCAACGCCCACATAGACGATTGAGGCCGCAATCAATGGCTCGACGATGGACGGACTCAGGGTCACAATCGCCAAACTCGCCAGCGCCAAGGTCACCGTGTGGGCCACCGTAAACACACTGATCTGGGCAATCAGCGCGCCGCGGCCGGCACCAAACAAGAACAGCCCGGCAACAACCAGGATGTGATCCAGCCCCATGGGCACGATGTGGGCAATGCCGCTGAGGACATACTTTTTGATGACCTCGACGCTCGTCATGGCGGCTTGCTCGGCCTGCAGGGCGTCACTGGTGTCACCCGCCAGCAAAAAGGCGTTGTAGTCGCTACCCTCAACACGAACTACCAAAGCACCGTACTCCCGGGCCCAGCCCAGGGTCGCTGACTCAACGGCCGGCGCCGTTAACGTCACAGTTGTGAACCGTGGAAGCTCAAGATCCGGCTGCGACTCGACCTCGGTGCCCTCCAGCGTCAACCGTTGCCGCACGCCTGCGGCGGTCAAGGACACACCCCCAATCCAGGCCGGTTGGGCCGCCAACCGCGCTGCCAGCGCGGCGTCGTCCAGGGCACGTAACGCCGCCAAACGATCGCCCGCGGCCCCCGTCACCAAATCCGTGTCGTCAAACTCCGTGGCATCGACGCCGGCCAGAATCACTTCGGCACTGAGGCGCAACTGAATGCGCGTTGCATCCGCATCGAAACTTAGGGTGGCAATACCCGGTTGCATGGTGTGGGCGGCGGCCGGCATGGCCAGCATCAACAGCAGTGCTTTACACAGGACTAGTAGGGGACGGATCATGGGACTCTCTTATTTTGTTGCCAAGGCGCGCCCCAGTGTCCCTAGCTCGATTTCAAATTTCTACCTTTGTTTTGCTGTTGGTGTGGGCGTTTAACCTGCAGGCCCATGAATTCTGGATTGAACCTGCGGATTACCGGCTGACACAGGGCGACGACATGGTCGCCGATATCAAGGTCGGCCAATCCTTTTCAGGCGCATCCGTACCCTTTTTAACGCACACCGTGGCACGCTCCGAGGGCTGGCATCAGGGGCAGCGCTATGACATCCCCAGCACCTACGGCGCATTGCCCGCGCTTCGCATTCCGCTAACCGGTGACGGACTGCATGTCATCGTTCACGAGACGGAAGAAAACACCCTGCGCTACCGCGACGACCCACAGTTCACCGCCTTCGGTGTCGAAAAAGGCTACCCGGATCTGCTCAGCCAGCACCGTAGCCGTTACCCCGACGGGCGCATCCTTGAACGCTATTTTCGCTACGCCAAGTCGCTAATCACGCAGGGATCATCCACGGGTGAAGACATTCGCGTTGGCATGCCCATCGAACTGGTTTTGGACTCGAACCCCTATCAGACCCAGCAAATCCGGGGCCTGTTGTGGGGGCCCGATGGGGTGCTGGCTAACCACCGCGTGACCGCATTTACCAAGGCCGCCGGCGACACACTGGGCGACGCACAACACACCACCACCGACGCCCAAGGACGCTTCAGCTTCCCATGGCCGTCGGGCCATGACGTGCTGCTCGATGCCGTCATGATTCGGGCCCTTCCCGATCAGGGCGAAACAAAACCGCGCTGGGAAAGCCTGTGGGCGTCTACAACTTTTAGCGCGAAATAATGGAAATTTCCGCATTGGCGCTAGACATATAAAGATTTCGTTATATTCTAAACATAACGAAGTCGTTATATTCATGGAGAGACCAACATGCACCTGCCCGCCCACGAACGCCGCAACCTGCTAGAGCAACGCTTCGGCGCGCGCAGTGCCCCGAAAGTCAGCTTCGAATTCTTTCCGCCGAAAAGCGAAAAAGCCGAAACGAATTTGTGGAAGACCGTTGACCGGTTGAAGGACCTGTCGCCGGAGTTTGTCTCGGTGACCTACGGCGCCGATGGCAGCACCCGCGAACGCACCCACGACGTGGTTCAGCACCTGTCGGAAAAGGAAAACCTGCCGACCATGCCGCACCTGACCTGTGTCGGAGCTGACCAGGGCGAGATTGATGCCATTGCCGACGGCTACTGGGACATCGGCGTGCGCCGCATCATGGCGTTGCGCGGCGACCCTGTCGGCGGTGCCGGTGAAAAGTACCAGCCTCACCCGGGCGGTTACGCCTACGCCGCTGATTTGGTCGCGGGCCTGCAAAAACGTTACGACTTCGAAATCGCCGTGGCCGCCTACCCTGAGGTTCACCCCGAAGCCCCCAGCGCACGCTTTGACCTGGACAACCTCAAGCGAAAATTCGACAACGGTGCCTCAATGGCGGTGACCCAGTACTTCTTCGACACCGATGTTTACCTGCGATTCCGCGACGCCTGCGTGCTCGCCGGGATCGACAAGCCGATCATCCCTGGCATCCTGCCGGTGACGAACTACGCCACCACCAAACGCTTTAGCGACGCCTGCGGCACCAAAGTGCCGGATTGGATGGCCGAGGCCTTCCACGGGCTGGATGATGATCCGGGCACGCGCAACCTCATCGCCGCAAACATTGCCATTGAGCAGGTCCTGGCACTGCAGGCCGAGGGCATCGATGAGTTCCACTTTTACACCTTGAACCGTGCGGATCTGTGTTTTGCCGTCTGCCACGCGCTAAAAGTTCGTCCGGGCCAGACCAAAACCGAATCCACCAACTGGCGACTGGCCGGGTACTAATTCGGCCAATTACATGTCATAATGCGTCTTATGCAAGGACGCATTCTGTGCCGCTCGGCCTGGTTCTGAGCGTCCAGCCCAATGGTACTAGGTACTACAGACGGGAAACGTCGGAACCAACTACCCTTGGCGTGTACTAAATAACAAAACCAACACTTTGCTAACTTTAAAGGAGTGGTCCCCATGCAAGCCACTGACCTGCACAGCCATATCATTGAGCGTTACCAACAACTGCTGCACGAACGCCTGGTGTCGCGCCGCGCCTCAGAGGACTACCTCTACTGGGTGCGCCGATTCCTGAACGAACGTGATCACCAAGATGCCATGCCAAGCGCAGCCGAAGTGGCCCGTTTTCTGAAAGCTTTGAAGTCTGACCAGCTGAGTTCAAGCGCCGAGCGCCGGGCCGAAGTCGCCCTGGAATTACTCCAGGTAGAGTTGATGGACCAGAGCGAAGTCGCCTAATCCCGAACTAATGAATAGGCCAGCCCCTGGGGATAACCCTGACTGGCCAAAAACCGTAACCGGCGCGCTTGCTCTTTTGGGTCATCCGTCGCCGCGTCTCCAAACTTAGCCAGCAATCGCGCCCGCGCCGCTTCAAACCAGTCCACCTCAGCCTGATCCAACGCCTCGTTGATCACCGGGTCTTCAATGCCGCGGGACTGCAGGTCCGCGCGGATCTTTAATGGCCCCTGCCCCTTGCGAAGCCGCGAACGCACCAGGCTTTCAACAAAACGCTCATCGGACTGCAGCCCGTCATCCAGCAGCCGTTGAACCGTGGCTTCGGCCTCGTCGCGGGACAGATCCAAGTCACGCACACCACGTTCAACCAGCTCGACAAACCCGTATTCGCGCTGGGCCAACCAGCCCATCATTCGATCCCGAGGGGGTGTTGCCATGGCGCTAATCCGGTCGCAGAGCGTTCAGCCGCGCCAGCAAACTGGACGTATCCCAGCGCGCGCCGCCAATGTTCTCGACTTCGCCGTAGAACTGATCCACCAGTGACGCCACCGGTAGGGCCGCCCCGTTAGCGCGCGCTTCGCGCAGACAATGGCCCAGGTCTTTGCGCATCCACTGCACAGCAAAACCAAAGTCATACTCCCCTTTGGCCATGGTTTGGTAACGGTTTTCCATCTGCCATGACTGCGCCGCGCCCTTGCTGATCACCTCGATCACGGACTCAACATCCAGGCCCGCGGCCTGGGCAAAGTTGACCCCCTCGGCCAACCCCTCGACCAGCCCCGCGATGCAAATCTGGTTAACCATCTTGGTTAGCTGGCCGCTGCCGGCCGGCCCCATCAGGCGATGCTGACGGGCAAAGGCATCCAACACCGGTGCAATCACGTCGTAGGCGGCCTGGTCGCCACCGCACATCACCGTCAGCACACCATTTTCAGCGCCCGCTTGACCACCGGATACGGGTGCGTCAATCCAAGCCACGCCCTTGTCGCGGCACAGCGCGTCCATCTCGCGGGCCAACTCGGCGCTGGTGGTGGTGTGGTCGATAATGATGCGCGGGCAGTGTTCCGACGCCAGCAGCGTCGTGACCAAGCCGCGAACGTCCGGGTCATCGCCCACACACAGGAACACGGCATCGGATCCAACGCAGGCTTGCACCGGGTCCGCACTCCAGCGTCCGCCCGTTTCACCGGCCCAGGCTTTTGCCTTGGCCGTGGTGCGGTTGTAAACACAGGTGTCGTGGCCGGCGTTGTGCAGGTGCTTGGCCATGGGGTAACCCATGACGCCAAGTCCAAGGAAAGTCACTTGCATAGGCATCCTATTCTCAGTCGTGGATTTCGCGGCGCTTGGGATAGCGGTCGCGCAGTTGGTCAAAAGCGGCGGCAAGTTCACTGCCGTCTAGCCCATCAAGGGCCGCTCGAAAGCGCTGGTCGTCAGCACGAACATCATAAATGCGGTGGGCACGCTGGGCCCAGGTTTGGCCTGGAATCGGCGCGGGTTTGGCCAGCATTTGTTCAGCCACTTCGCGCACGCTTGGGCCGGCGAACTCAACGCCCCAATGTTTGGCCAAGGCCTGGGCCACCATCCAGGTTCCGCGCAGTTTCCCTTCAAGCGCGTGACCTGCAATGTGCGGGGTCGCCATCCAGGTCAGCGGCCACAAGTCCGCCGAGATGTGCGGCTCGCCATCCCAGACGTCCAGTGCCGCCGTCGGCGCGTCTTCGGCCAGCAATCGGTCACGCAGGGCGGCGTTATCAATGGCGCCACCGCGGCCGGCGCTGATCAACAACTGATCCCCGCTCAATAGTCCAAGCTCGTGGGCGCCGATCAAGTCACGGGTCGGCGTTGTCCCATTGACGATCAGCGGCACATGCACAGTGACGACGTCGCAGTTAATCAAGCAATCGTCCAGTGGCAAGTGCCCCGGCAAGTCACCGGCTTCAAATCGCGGTGGGTCGTTTAACAGCACCTGACACCCCATGGATTTCAGGCGCTGGGCGACGATACGCCCAATCCCGCCGACGCCCACCACGGCAACACGCAAGCCCGTCACATCCGCCGGGGCCCAGTGACCAAGCACAGACTCCACATAGTCCGCCACGGCCAAGGCATTGCACCCAGGGGCGTTGGTCCAGCGCGTACCGCGCGTCCGCATTAAGTCCTGGTCGATGTGGTCAAAGCCAATGGTGGTGGTGCCAACGAAGTCCGCTGGGCAGTGCTCCATCAGCGCTGCATCAACCCGCGTCACTGAGCGAATCACCAGCGCATCGGCGTCACGCAATGCCGACGGGTCCGTGTGCCGGCCCATGACCGGCAGTAGGTTACCCAGCGGGGCCAACCAGTGTTCAGCGCCCAATAACTTGGGATCAATGGCAATCTGCTTCATGGACTCCTCGAAGGGTCATAGGGTGGGCCAAGCCCACGACACACAGCGGCTAAGGTATACTGTGGTTCTAGACACATCAAAGGCTGTTTCATTGAAGTTTCCCACTCCCGGTGACCGCCAAGCCTGGCAGGTTGCCGATTTTGCCTGGGCCTATGCCCTAGCCGAGGCCTGGCGGCACGCCCGTGGCCCGATTCTGGTGATTACCCCCGACAGCGCGACGGCCCAGCGTTTGGAACGCGAGGTGCCTTTTTTCGCCCCCGACGCGCCGATCATCACCTTGCCCGACTGGGAAACGCTGCCCTACGACAGCTTTTCACCCCACGACGACATCGTCTCCGCTCGACTGGGCGCCCTGGCCGAAATGCCCGATATCACCGAGGGTCTAATTCTGGTGCCCGCGCAGGTCATCAGCCAACGTCTGGTGCCAAAGCACTGGCTGGATGGCGCGGCCTTCGCCATGCGGGTCGGCGAGTCGCTGGAACCCGAGGCCTTTAAGGTTCGCCTAGAGCGCGCTGGCTATCGTCGCGTAGACACGGTCTACGAGCATGGCGAGTACGCCATCCGCGGCAACCTGCTGGATCTGTACCCGATGGGCTCGCCATTGCCCTATCGCATCGACCTGTTTGATGACGAAATCGAAACGCTGCGTGCCTTTGACCCTGAAACCCAGCGCACGGTTAATCAGGTCGACAGCATCCGGTTACTGCCGGCGCGCGAGGCGGCCCTGGACGATGCTGGCATTCGCCGCTTCCGCATGAACTGGCACGACACCTTCGACGAAAACCCCCGCGAATGCCCGGTGTACAACGACGTCTCCGACGGCCTGCCGCCCAGCGGCGTCGAGTATTACCTGCCGCTGTTTTTCGACGGCCTTAGCACCCTGTTCGACTACCTCCCTGCAGGCACAGTCAGCGTCAGCATCGGCGATATCGACAGCGCGGTGGAGCGTTTTTGGAAAGACGTCGAGGCGCGCTACAACAACCTGCGCCACGACCGCTTTCGCCCATTGTTAGAGCCCAGCTCGCTCTATGTTCGGGTCGAAGCGATCTACCAAAACCTGAACCAGCTTGGGCGCTTGTTTATCGGACCCAAGGCACCGGGCAGTTGCGGTGTCTCGACCTTGCCGGTTAAGCCCCTGCCCGACGTGGCGCTGAATCCCCGCGCGCAGACGCCCATGGCGGCGCTGTACCGCTTTGTTGACGGCTTCGACGGGCAGGTACTGATGGTGGCCGAATCCGCCGGACGCCGGGCCTCGTTGCTGGAGCGCTTGGACGCCCGTCACCAGCCAGCCCAGGTCGAACACCTGCACGCCCTGGACAAGGCCGCGCTCAACATGACCCTCGGGGCGCTGGATCAGGGCTTTATCGTCGATGGGCTGGCGATCATTCCCGAGGCCTCACTGCTGGGTACCCAGGTGCCCCAGCGTCGGCAACGCAAAAAAGCCGCAATCAATAGCGACCTGCAGCTGCGCGATTTGTCCGAGCTCAACCCCGGCGATCCGGTGGTTCACGTTGAACACGGCATTGGCCGCTACAGCGGGCTGCAAACCCTGGACATCGAGGGCGAGACCCTAGAATTCGTGACCCTGGAATACGCCGGCGGCAGCAAGCTCTACGTGCCCGTGGTGGACTTGGACTTGTTGGCGCGCTATTCCGGCGCCGACGTCGACAGCGCGCCACACGACAAGCTGGGCTCCGACCGCTGGAGTAAAGCCCGTAAAAAAGCCGCCGAGTCGGTGCGCGACAAGGCCGCGGAGCTGCTCGATATCTATGCCCGTCGCGCGGCTCGCCCTGGACGCGCTCACCAGTTACATGAACTGGAATACCAGCGTTTCGCCGACGAGTTCCCTTTTGAAACCACGCCCGATCAGCAAACCGCGATCGACGCCGTCATCTCGGACCTGCGCGCGCCGCACCCGATGGACCGTTTGGTCTGTGGTGACGTTGGCTTTGGTAAAACCGAGGTCGCCCTACGCGCGGCCTTCGTCGCCGTTCAGGCCGGCTACCAGGTTGGTATTTTGGTGCCGACAACGCTGCTGGCCCAGCAACACTTTGAAAACTTCCGTGATCGATTCAACGACTTTCCGGTCAATATTGAATTGCTCTCGCGCTTTCGAAGCAGCAAGGAGACCACGGCGGTGCTGGAAAAAGCCGCCACCGGTCAGGTCGATATTTTGGTCGGCACCCACAAACTGCTGTCCCGGGACATGAAGT
>CAKZQE010000036.1 GCA_937139465.1 uncultured Gammaproteobacteria bacterium | reverse complement strand
ACGATCGGTGTTTTCATGCTCGGCTTTTTTCCGGCCGCTTCGGCAACGATGGTGGCGAAGGGAAGTACCGTCGAAGAACCGGCGATGCTGACGTAGTCACGCGCGACAGCGGCTGTAGACACGCTCGCTGCGACAACCGCAGCCAAACCTAAACGTACGAACATTTTACTACTCCATAGCTAAGCAAATCCGACCTCGTCTGAAGCCGATGCGCGCACTGTAGGCCGGAATTATTACATATTTATGACAATTCAGGAGGCCGTGAATACCGTCACTGGATCACGGCCTTCTGAGGGCTATGACTGCGCGAGTGCAGCATCGGAGCGGGCAAAGGCAGGGTCGGTCTGCGCCAAGGCTTCCCACTCAACCAGCCAGGGGTGCGCCAGCAAGCGTTGACTGTAGTCAGCCAGCTCACAATGGGCGACGGGCGCGTAGGTGCGCAGGCGATAAAGTACCGGCGCGTAAAACGCGTCCGCTGCACCGAGCTCGTTCCCGTACAAATACGGGCCGCCTGAATTTTCCAGCGCCGTTTCTAAAATGTCCTGAATCCTGGCGATGTCGGCAAACACCGCATCCGTCAGCGGAAAGTTTTCCGCCCGGGCACGAATGTTCATGGGACACGCAGAGCGCAGGGCCACGAAGCCGGAATGCATTTCAGCGACGATCGACCGTGCATGGGCACGAAGCGCTGGGTCCGCAGGCCAAAACGGCGCATCGGGCACCGCATCGGCCAGGGACTCGATAATGGCCGCCGAATCCCAAGTCGTAGCGCCGTTTAGCTCGAGCACAGGCACGGTGGCGTTTGAGGGCACCTCGGATTGCCAATCGTCCTCATCAAAGCGAACCCAGCGAATGGCCGGGTCAATCCCAGCAATGCGACAGGCCAGCCACCCGCGCAGCGACCATGAGCTGTAGTTGGGCTGACCAATCCACAGTTTAGCCACGGTGCAAATCCTCAAGAACCTTCACGGTTTCTTCCCAACCAATGCAGGCATCGGTAATGGACTGGCCATAGACGAGGCTTGATGGATCCTTAGCGTCCTGGCGACCTGCGACCAAATGGCTCTCGAGCATCATCCCAAAGATGCGGCTGGCGTGGGTGCGGCGCTGCTCAATCACGGACGCCACCACCAAGGCCTGGTTACGGTGGTCTTTCTTAGAGTTACCGTGGGATGCGTCGACCATCACGGTTGGGCGCAAACCGGCTTTTTCCAACGCCGCACAGGCTTCACCGACCTGCTCGGCCGAGTAGTTCGGGCCGTCGCTGGCACCGCGCAGAATCAAATGGCAGTCCGGGTTGCCCTTGGTCTCGACGATGGCAGAGACCCCCTGCTTGGTCACTGACAGGAACTGGTGGCCGTGCGCCGCCGCACGAATCGCGTCGATGGCGATTCCAACCTGGCCGTCGGTGCCGTTCTTAAACCCAATGGTCGCGCTGAGGCCGCTGGCGAGTTCGCGATGAACCTGTGATTCCGTGGTCCGCGCGCCAATGGCGCCCCAGCTCACTAGATCCGCAATAAATTGCGGCGAAATAGAGTCCAAAAATTCGACGCCTGTGGGCATATCCATGGCCGCCATATCCCGCAGCAAGTCACGGGCGATGTGCAGCCCCTTATTGATTTGGAAACTGCCATCGAGGAAAGGGTCATTGATCAGGCCTTTCCAGCCGACGATGGTCCGCGGCTTTTCAAAGTACACCCGCATCACGACTTTGACCTTGTCTTTGATGCGATCCGCCAACGGCTTCAAGCGCGCCGCGTATTCACGCGCAGCATCAGGATCATGAATAGAGCAAGGACCGACCACCACCAGCAAGCGATCGTCGCGGCCGTGCAGGATGTCCTGGATTTCAGCCCGGTGACGGGCGACGTTTGACGCCATCTGGTCAGTGGCGGGAAGCTCCTCCAGCAAGATGGCCGGAGGAATCAAAGGCTTCATGCGGGCGATGCGAACGTCGTCGATCACCATATTTTCGTAGGTCATTCTGGGCTCTTTATTCAGCGCCCAGATCACTACATCTGGGCTTTTTCTTTTTCGATCAGGTAATTGATGACGTCAAACAGGGCCGCTTGGCCGCCGGCAGTGGTCTCAGTTACGCGGTACTTGCCGTTTACAATAAACGCAGGCACCCCGTTTATGCCATAGGCCGTGATACGTGATTCCGTCTGTTTCAGGCGCGATTCGACACCGAAGCTGCGCCATTGCGCATTGAACGCCGCTTCATCAACACCAAAGCGGGCGAACAGCTCACGAATGTCGCCATCACGCACCATGCGCTTGCGTTCTAGGTGAATCGCATTAAAAAGCGGCTGGTGGATATCTGCTTGAACGCCCAAGGCTTTCGCGGTCCAAAATGCCCGTGCATGCGGCTCCCAAGATCGGCCCAACACTGCGGGGACCTGCTCAAAACTGACGCCGTCGGGCATGTTGGCTTTCCACGACTCCACCGAAGGCTCAAGGCGGAAGCAATGGGGGCACCCGTACCAAAACAGCTCAACCACTTCGACCACCTGGGGGTCTCGAGTTTTCACCGGAAAGGGCAAGGTCTCGTAGTGTTGCCCGGCCACGTAATCCGCCGCCTGGGCGCTGGATACCATCATCGCAAGGCTGGCCAAGGCCGCCATTAACCATTTCATGCTGTCACTCCACAACTTACTTTGCCCCAGTATGGGCACAAAAAAGGCGATCAATAGACCGCCTTTGTAACGAAAGGTTTCGCTTAACTTAGCGCAGGCCCTGAATGTAGCTGGCCACCGCTTCCATGTCCGCCGCGCGCATGTTCACGGCAACGCCGTTCATCATGGCGTTTTGGCGAGCGCCGCTTTTGTAGCTGTTCAGCTGGGTGAGCGTGTACTCAGCCCACTGGCCGGCCAGGCTTGGAAATTTCGCCGAGGCCACGCCTTTGCCCTGGGGACCGTGGCAGGCTGCACAGGCCGCAACACCGCGATCGGGGTCACCAAAGCGATAGACCTGCTCGCCGCGGGCCGCCAACTCAGGCTGGGCAACACCCGGCTTGGGCGCCTTGGCGCTGTAAAAGGCCGCCAAGTCGAGCATGTCTTGGTCCGACAGAACCGACGCAAAGCCATACATCATGGCGTTATCGCGTTCCTTAGATTTGAAATTCGCCAACTGGTCCGCGATGTACGAGGCATGTTGACCGGCCAGGTTCGGGAATCCGCCCGTTGCACTGTTGCCGTCGGCACCGTGACAGCCGGCGCACACCATGCTTTTCGCTTCGCCTGCAGCGGCGTCGCCCTCGGGCGCCAGCTCAGGAACTTCGGCCGCCGTGACGGCGAATGACAAAAGGCTGCTAAGGGCCAGTAATACAAGCTGTTTCATGTCTGAGTCCGTTAAAGTGGAAAAGAGTCTAATAACTTTCGGTAGTATAAACCTTTATTGCTTATACACGGAATGCATAAGGCATGGCTTTCAACTTATTGCGTACAGCAAAGTACCAAATTAGCGCCACTAAACCCGCGAACTTCCCCCCGGACGAGGGTATCGAGGTGGCGTTTGCAGGCCGCTCCAATGCCGGCAAAAGCAGCTGCTTGAACGTCATTGCCAACCAAAAAGCCCTGGCCCGGGTCTCAAAAACCCCCGGGCGCACGCAAATGATCAACTTTTTTAGCCTCCAGGACGAATCCTTGAAGCTGGTGGACTTGCCCGGGTATGGCTACGCCAAAGTGCCCGAGGCCATGCGCAAAGATTGGGGCAAAAACATCCAAGCCTTTTTGGAGACGCGGCAATCGCTGGTCGGGCTGGTCATGCTGATGGACGCTCGCCACCCCCTATCGCCGCTGGACCAGCAAATGATTGACTGGGCCATGGCTCGGCAATTGCCGCTGCATGCGGTGCTGACGAAAGCCGACAAGCTGTCGCGCAATCAACAAAACCAAAGCCTTTTGGGGGTTCGCAAATCCCTATCGAGCGAGCAAGGCTGCACCGCACAACTGTTCAGCTCCTTGAAACGTCAGGGCATCGACGAGCTGGACGAGCGACTGAAATCCTGGATGCAACCGGCGACAGCGACTGGGGACCTGCCGGAGCAACCCTAGGACACTAAGCTAGGAAGCCCTACCCGCCAGAAAGCCCCGGGCAAAATAAAACCCCGGGGACGCGGCCAAACGTCGGCGGGGTTAAGGCGCTGGTATTTCGGGGTAAAAACCCAGCGCTGGATGAACATTCCTAAGAGGGAATCCTGTTCAGCTACATTCATAGACCGGACGCGTTTCAGAAAGTTCCCACTTTTTTTTAAATTTATTTTCAGTGCGCCTCAAACCAGGAGGCGCCGCGTCCAATATCGACCTTTAGCGGCACGTCCAAACCAGGCACACCCTCCATCGCGGGCTTTAAGGCCGCGGCGAACTGATCGGCCAAGGCCGCCGGCACCTCGAATAGCAATTCATCGTGCACCTGAAGCAGCATCCGCACTGAGGGGAAATCGCGCTGGATCAGTGCATCCACGTCGAGCATGGCTTGTTTAATCAGATCCGCCGCCGTGCCTTGAACCGGAGCGTTAATCGCCAGCCGCTCGGCCGCCCGTTTGCGCATGGCGTCGCGGGCGTTGATGTCCGGCAAATACAACCGCCGCCCCCGCTGGGTGGTGACGTAGCCCGTGGCCTGCGCGTTTTGCTTGGTGGTCTCCATAAAGGTCCGAACCCCGGGATAGCGGGCAAAGTAACGGTCGATGTAGTCCTGCGCCTCACCCCGGCCAATGTGCAAATTACGCGCAAGGCCAAAGGCACTCATCCCGTAGATCAGGCCAAAGTTAATGGCCTTGGCCGCGCGGCGCTGTTCAGAGCTAACTTCGCTGACGCCAAACACCTCAGCGGCAGTCGCGCTGTGAATGTCCTGATCCGAGCGGAACGCTTCGATCATGCCCGGGTCTTGACTGAAGTGCGCCATGACCCTGAGCTCAACCTGCGAATAGTCAGCCGCCATCAACACATGGCCCTCGGGCGCAATAAACGCGGCGCGGATACGGCGCCCCTCTTCGGTTCGAATGGGAATGTTCTGCAGGTTCGGATCGGATGATGACAGCCGCCCCGTCGAGGTCACTGCCTGATGCAAGCTGGTGTGAATACGGCCCGCATCGTCCGCCGCCAGCGGCAGCTTGTCCGTGTAGGTGCCCTTGAGCTTGGACAGGGAGCGGTGCTCCATCAGCAGCTTGGGCAGCTCGTATTGCTCGGCCAATTCCGCCAACACTTCTTCGTTGGTCGAGGGCGCCCCCTTCGGGGTCTTTTTCAGCACCGGCAACCCGAGCTTGTCAAACAGAATGGCCTGCAATTGCTTTGGTGAGCCCAGATTAAAGGACTCACCGGCCAGCTCGTAGGCCGCCTGTTCAATCTGTTCAAGGCGCAGACCCAGCTCCGCTGACTGAACCGCCAAAGCATCCGGGTCGATCAACGCGCCCAGGTCTTCGAGTGCGGCAATTACCGGCACCAGCGGCAGCTCGAGGGTTTCATACAGCGCCTTGAGCTCCGCCGCCCGCGCCAGCTCAACGCTTAAGTGCCGATACAGCCGCAGGGTAATGTCGGCGTCCTCAGCGGCGTAGGCAGTCGCGGTCGCCAAATCGATGGTCTCAAAACCCACCTGCTTCGCGCCCTTGCCGCAAATGCTCTCGAAGCTGGTGGTCGAGACGCCCAAGTAGCGTGTCGCCATGGAGTCCATGTCGTGGCGGCCGCCCGTTGGGTTCAGGGCGTAGCTCATGAGCAGCGTGTCCTGGGTCTGGCACGCGATACGGAAGCCAGCGCGCCGCAGCACCCGCATGTCGTACTTCAGATTCTGTGCCACCCAGGTCATGGCCGGGTCTTTCAGCAGTGACTGCAGCTGGCCACGAATGTCAGCCAAAGTGAGTTGCGGCTCCAGCACCTGGTGGCCGACCGGAATGTAAACGCCCTGCCCCGCGGCCCAGCTTAAAGCGATGCCCACAAGATCCGCCTGATGGGCTAGCAACGACGTGGTCTCGGTGTCCAGCGCAAAGGTGCCCGCTTGGCGGCAGGCAGCAATGGCCGTGTCTAAATCATCCAGGTTTTCAATCAGTTGATAATCCTGGGTCTCCGGGGCGCTCGGTGCGGGTGCCGCTGTGCCCGAGTCATGGCCTGAGCCAGAGCTGGGTTCGAGGGTCTGCATCAACGACGTAAATTCTAAGCTCTGATAGAGCGCCCGCAGGGCATCGGTGTCCGGTTCGCGCACCCTGAGGGGTACATCGGGCCATTCGCAATCCAACTTGATGGTCACCAGGTCACGCCCCAAGGGCAGGAAGTCCAAGGCAGCGCGCAGGTTCTCGCCAACCTTGCCACCGACATCCGCCGCGTTCGCGATCACGCCGTCGAGGCTGTCGTAGGCCTGCAACCATTTAACCGCCGTTTTCGGGCCGCACTTCTCAACGCCAGGGACGTTATCCACCTTGTCCCCGACCAGGGCCAAGAAATCGATAATGCGCTCGGGCGGGACGCCAAACTTTTCAACCACACCGGCCGGGTCCATGTAGGTCCAGGGATCACCCATGGTGTTGACCAAGGTGACCCGCTCGTTCACTAGCTGCGCCATGTCCTTGTCGCCCGTGGACACCAACACGGTTTTGCCCTCAGCCGCAAAGCGCGCCGCCAGCGTGCCAATGACATCGTCGGCCTCAACGTCTGGAACCATAATCAGCGGCAGCCCCAGGGCCTCGACCAGCGCATGAATCGGCTGAATTTGCGCCCGTAGCTCATCCGGCATGCTCGGCCGATTGGCCTTGTAGTCTGGGTACATCTGGTCACGGAAGGTCTTGCCCGGGGCGTCGAACACCACGGCCGCTTCGAGCGGCTGAGTGACATCAAACAGCTTTTTCAGCATGTTCAAAATGCCACGGGTCGCCCCCACAGGTTGCCCCTGGGAGTTGGACAGCGGCGGCATCGCATGAAAGGCGCGATAGAGGTAGCTCGAACCATCGACGAGCACAAGATCAGGGCGTTGGGACATAAAACATCAGTGACTTATAGCGGCAGATAAAGGGATACTACCTTTTTTTGTTTGGGCACAGGATGAGCGTTTACACCCCGATTACCGCCGACGAGTTACAGGCCTTTCTGAATGCGTTCGATTTGCCCCCGATGACCCATTTTGAGGGCGTCGAGGCTGGCGTCGAAAACACCACCTACTTCGTGACCGCCGGTCGTGAATGGGTGCTGCAAATTTTTGAGGAACAGGGCTTTGACGAAGTGCCCTTCTTTGTTGAGCTCAATAAGCGCTTTGGCGACGCCAGCGTGCCGGTTGCGATTCCGGTCGCCGATCACGACGGCGCGCGCCTGCACACCCTCAAGAACAAGCCTGCCGTACTGTTCCCCAAACTCGTGGGCCGTGCGCCCCTGACCCCCAACGACCGTCAACGCGCAGCCCTAGGCACGGCGGTTGGGCAGATGCACAACGCCAGCGCGGCCATGGCGGACATGACCAAGGGCAACCACCGCTGGCGCAGCTGGTGGGAAGGCAACCGCGATCGTGTACAGCCATTTCTAGACGACAGCGGCCGGGCGCTACTGGATCAACAAATCGCTGACACCGCAGCCTGGTTGGATCGCGAGCCCGCTTTGCCTAGCGGCATCATTCACGGCGACCTGTTTCGGGATAACTCACTGTTCGACGGCGACGAAATTGCCGGCATCATTGATTTCTACAACGCCTGCACTGGGTTCTTTAGCTTTGACTTGGCGGTGACGTTGAATGACTGGTGCTCCGGCCCAGACGGCGCCCTGATTCACAGCGCCCGGGACGCCATGATGGGTGCGTATCAAGCGATTCGGCCACTGACCGCCAACGAGCAACGCGACTGGGACATTACCCTGCAAACCGCGGCCCTACGATTTTGGATGCTGCGCCTGGTCGCGCTGGCGCGACGGGCAGAGGGTGGTCCGGATGCACCGCCCCACGTCAAAGACCCCAAGGCGTTCGAGTTAATCCTGCGGGCGCGGCGCGACGGACGCTAGGGCGAACCCGCCAGTGACATGGCGCCGACAATCTGGCCGGCGTTAAACGGCGGCCGTACCCAAGCCACCAAAGCGCCTTCAGGATTTACAATCAAAAGACTGTGGCTCCAGCGCTGCCAGCTATCGGCCTCGCGCTCCACAAACCAACCCGCATCGGCTAAGCCTTCAAAGCTCGAACCCACCACCTGGACCTGGAACGGCTCGGAACGCTCGGGCTGGTCAGGGCTGAACCATAGCAGGCCAAACTGATCCCGCGGCAGCCGCTGATTACCAGTCCACAAACGCTCCAGCGTCAGGCGCGCACTGTTGCACTGGCTCGGGACACAGTTAGGATCGTCCATCAGCGCCAAAGACCACTGGCCCTGGATCGGCCAATCCGCCAGCGGCTTGGGTGCGTCCAACTTCACAAAGCCCGGCGGCGCGCCCTGGGGCTTGACCACCGCTTCGCGATTCAGCTTCCAAAAAAACAGTACCAAGACGACCAGGATCAACACACCAAGCTGGATCAGGGTATTGCGAATACCCCGCCGCTGATCGGCGCTGTGGGTCATAGCAATACGCTCAAGTAATGGTCCGCCAGCAATACGATAAACAGGCCGAACAGATACCAGATGCTGTAGCCAAAGGAGCGCATCGGGTCCTTGGGGTCGCGGCTAAGATAGAGCCGCACCGCCCAGTACAGGTAACCGACGTTCAGGGCCGCGGCACCGACGGCATACACCAGCCCGGACATCCCAATCAAAAACGGCATGGTCGTAATCAGGGCCAAAATAACCGTGTACAGGCCAATGTGAAGGCGCGTAAAGCGGTCCCCGTGGGTCACTGGCAACATCGGCACATCGACCTTGGCGTACTCATCTTTGCGGTGAATCGCCAGCGCCCAAAAATGCGGCGGGGTCCAGGCAAAGATAATCAGCACCAGCAACAGCGCCTCTGGGTCTACCGATCCGGTCACCGCGGTCCAACCCAACAGCGGCGGTGCCGCCCCAGCGAGGCCCCCAATCACAATGTTTTGCGGCGTGGCGCGCTTCAAATACAGGGTGTAGACAAAGGCGTAACCGACCAGACTGGCGACGGTTAACCATGCCGTCAGTGCATTGATGGTCAGCATCAGCAGGGCCGTACCACCCACACCCAGGGCTGCGGCAAACGCGATCGCATTGGCCCGGGCGACCTTGCCCGTGGCCACTGGACGGCCGGCGGTGCGGGACATTTTGGCGTCGATACCCTGGTCAACCAAATGGTTGATACAGGCCGCGGAGCCCGCACACAGCGCTATGCCTAGGTTGCCAAACACCAGCACATCGAGTCCGACCCACCCCGGTGTTGCCAGGCACATACCGACCACCGACGTGATCAGCATCAGT
This sequence comes from uncultured Gammaproteobacteria bacterium, assembly GCA_937139465.1. GTDB lineage: Bacteria > Pseudomonadota > Gammaproteobacteria > Pseudomonadales > Litorivicinaceae > Litorivicinus. Next base: position 11,103 of record CAKZQE010000036.1, on the reverse strand, counting down.
GCCACCACCTTGGGTTTGGTCAGCTCCAAATAGTCCCGCCAATGGGCCCGTTCGATCATTACTGCACTCATGCCTCGCTCCATCCGTTGGGACCTAATTTACGCAGGGCGTAAATCGCCAGCACCAGTGTTTGTAACAAAATAGCCGCCCCCAGGTTATGCGCGGTGGCCACCGCAATGGGGAGTTGGAACCAAATGTTCGACAGCCCAAGGGTAATTTGAACCGCCAGGGCGAGGGTCATCAACTGTCCGATACGGCCATATGCAGTGCCAGCGCCGCGACGCATCAGCGCTAGCGCCAGCCCGAAAATAACCAAGGTCGCGACAATGGCGCCAATACGGTGGGACTGGTGAATGGCGATGCGCGAAGCATTATCGAGCTGGCCGCCAAGGTAATTCGGGCCAATCTCTTGGAGTAAGTCAAAGCCCGTTTTGAAGTCCGCCTCAGGCCACATTTCACCCTGACAGGTGGGCAAGTCCGGGCACGCCAGCGCCGCGTAATTGGTGCTGGTCCAGCCGCCCAAAAAGATTTGAACGCAAAGCACCGCCATGGCCACCCAAGCCATCGGCATCAGGGACCGCAGGCCTGCGGCGCGATCGCCATCAATGCTGGTATCGGGCCGCCACTTTGAAAACCGCACCGCCGCCAGTGATAGCAGCGTCAACACCGTAAAGCCGCCCAACAAATGCAAGGTGACGATTTTCGGCCACAGCTTCAGCGTGACTGTCCAGGCACCGAAAGCACCCTGTAAACAGACAAAGGCCAACAGGAAAATGAGGTGTTTTCGTGGCCACCCTCCACGGCTTTCAGCGGGTGCCCACTTCAGGCCCAACACCGTGATTGCGATGATCAACAGCCCTAGGCCCGTTGCCAAATAACGATGGATCATCTCGACCCAGGCTTTGTACGCTTCCACGGGCGCGTCGGGAAAGGCTTGCTCGGCGATCGCGACATCGGCCCCGGCCGGGACCGTCAGGTGGCCGTAACAGCCCGGCCAATCCGGGCAACCCAGTCCGGCATCCGCCAGGCGCGTGTAGGCCCCTTTGCCGATAACAATCAGAGCAAAAAAGACTGCAATAACGGCCAGCTTAGCCAGGGTGGTTGCGCGATTAGCGTGGGTCATGATTAACCTATTTTTGAGGCTTTCAGTAGGCGCTTGAAGTCTTTCAGCAGCGCCTTGCCTTCGTAGTTATTGTCGTAAACGAGCACTAAGTTACCCAAAGGATCCGCCAAGACCAAGCCCCCTTGGCGCTGAATTGTCTCAGGCGCCCCTGCGGCCACCAGCTCACGCAATAGGGCATCCAATTCGGCGGTTCCAACGGCCAGCCCAGGGTGCTCAAGCGCCAACCCCTGTAGGCCACCCTCGTCGGGCAAGTCGCGACGCAAATACAGCCGGCTCATGCGCTCAGACTCACGGCCCAGAGCCGTGACCACCTGACGCGACTTGAACAGGTTCGCCTCGGCGTCATCACCGTCAAGAACGATCAGCACCCAGTTCGCCAAGCGGCCGTCCTCAAGGCGCGGATCCGCAACCGGCACCTGCCACGACAGTGATGCATCGGTCAAAATCGGATTGAGCAACACCCCCTCATTGCTCTGCCCAGCGGGGCGAAAGCCACTGAAATACAACCAGCTCGCCACCACCAAGGGCGCGGCTGCAATAAGAATCAGTGCCGTTGCTGTCAGTCGTCCACGGTTCATTTAACGCCTCTTAAATCCGCTGTAGCCATAAAGAAGTAGCAGTGCCACGGCCATGGCAAACCACTGAAATGCATACCCTTGATGCTTGCTCGGCGACCCAACGGCCACCTTCCACTCTGTGTCCAAGGCAATCGGCTCACGCCCATCAATCCGGACCTGCCAGGGCAAGACCTCGGCCCCCAGGGCTTGGCTTACGCGGCCCCAGTCCATGCGCTGCAGCAACAAAGGGAATTGTTCAGCGCCCTGCTCCGCCAGCACTAACCGGTCTTTGTCGGGGCGGTAAAGATAGCCGATTAACGATAGCTCGCCGGAGGGCAACACCGGCAGCGCAGGTACACTCATGTCCGCAGGCTTAGGCAAAAAACCGAGGTTGACCATCACCATCTGAGTCTGGGTTTGCAGGGGAACCAGTACTTCGACGCCGGGTTGGCCATCACGCAGCCGGTTGTCCAGCAACACAGGGCGGGCACCATCGCTCAAACCGCGCAGCGTCACCCGGGTGTAGTTTGGGTCAGGTGACAACAACGCATCGTTCAGCGACACCGGCGCCAATGCCGACTTATCTGCGAAACCGCTTTGAATGGAGCGCTTTTGATCGGCGCGGTCTAGCTGCCAAAAACCCAGGGCGACGAATACCGGCAAGAAGACGATCACGAACAGCGTCGTGCGCACACCGGGGTGAAAGCCACCGCGCATTACGCCTGACTTCAAGCGCGCCACCCAAGGGCGTATGCTCGAAGCAAAAAACCACACTGGGGCTTAGCCATGTCTGCGTTTACACTTAAAATCATTATTGTCCTGTTGTTCGCAGCCGTCCTGGCCAGCCTAAGTTCCGGCCTCTGGTTTCTACTGAATGATCAACAAGATAGCAAGCGCACGCTGTATGCGCTGGGCGTTCGAATTACCCTTGCGGGTTTGTTACTGATTGCCGTCGCCTATGGGGTGCTGAGTGGCACGCTGACCATTCAAGCACCCTGGAGCGGTTAGTCCGTTTACAGGATGTAAACGAACAAGAATAGACCGACCCACACCACGTCAACGAAGTGCCAATACCAGCTGGCCGCTTCGAACCCGAAGTGATCGTGTGGCTTGAAGTGACCACGACGGTGGCGCAGCCACATGATGCTCAGCATGATCGCGCCGATACAGACGTGCAGGCCGTGAAAGCCCGTCAGCATAAAGAAGGTCGCGCCGTAGACCCCTGACTCGAGCGTCAGTCCCAGCTGCGTGTATGCCAGCACGTATTCCTCGGCCTGGAAGCCAACAAACACGAAACCAAGAATGATCGTTGCACCCAACCAGCGGGTCATGGCCTTGTCATTGCCGTTTTTCAGCCCGACGTGGGCGAAGTGCACCGTGACTGACGAGGACAACAACAGCAGTGTGTTAATCAGCGGCAACCCGCTCCATGGGATGACTTGATCCGGGCCTTTAACGTGGTCCGCTGTAATCACGCCAGTCGATTCGGCCAATGCCTGCGCCGGCGTTTGCATCAGCGGCCAGGTGTTTTCAAACCCCGTCCACAGCATGTTGGTGACACCCTTGTCGCCCTCACCGGCCAGCCACGGGACGCTAAAGGTGCGGACGTAAAACAGCGCGCCAAAGAAGGCCGCGAAGAACATGACTTCCGAGAAAATGAACCAGCCCATGCCCCATACGTAGGACTTTTGCAGCTGCGCCGAGTTCATGCCGGCCTGGTGCTCTTTAATCACGGTGCTGAACCAGAACCACATGACCGCCAGCACAGCCGCCAAACCGACCGCAAATATGGTCGAGCCGTTGCTGTAGACATTGCCCGCATTCAGGTCAACGACCCAGGTGCCAGCCCCGAGCATCATAATCGATGCAGCGATGGTGGCCGCAATCGGGAGCGAGCTTTGCTCCGGGACGTAGTAACTACCTGCCATGGTGTCTCCTCATCTTATTATCGCGCCGCAGTCTCGCCGACGACTTTGTCAGTTATATCGAACAGGGTGTAATTCAGTGTGATGGCGCGCACGCTATCAGGAAGGTCGGCGTCCACCATGAATCGCAGCGGCATTCGGGTGTCCTCGCCACCCGCCAGGGGCTGCTGCTCAAAGCAAAAACATTCAATCTTGTTCATATGAACCGCCGCGTAGCCCGGGCTGACGCTCGGCACGGCCTGGGCCACCAGATCGCGGCTGGTCATGTTTTCCGCCAAGTACGCGGTTTCATAGACTTTGCCCGGCGTCACCGTCATTTCCGTGGTTTCCGGGCGGAACCGCCAGGGCATGGAACCACCGTTGACGCTCATAAAAATCACGCGCACTTCACGGGATTCATCCACGACACTGGCGCCCTGATAGGCGGTGGTCGAGGTTTTACCGTTAATGCCCGCGACCTCGCAGATGATGTCGTACAGCGGCACCAGCGCAAAACCGAAGCCAAACATCAACACACCCACGACCAAGCCGCGGCGTAAGGTGCGTTGAATGTTGGCTTCGTTCGACACTTATTTGACCTCGGGCGGTGTCGAGAACGAGTGGTACGGGGCCGGTGACGGCAATGACCATTCCAAACCGTCTGCGCCTTCCCAGCTCTTAGCTTCGGCTTTCTTGCCGCCACGAATGGTGATCACCACCACGGCCAGGAAGATGAGCTGTGTGATGCCAAAGGCAAAGGCCCCGACACTGGCCACCATGTTGAAGTCCGCAAACTGCATGTTGTAGTCAGGGATTCGACGTGGCATGCCCGCCAAGCCAATGAAGTGCATCGGGAAAAACGTCAGGTTCATGCCGACGAACGATAACCAGAAGTGCAACTTGCCAAGCCATTCGGGGTACATGTTGCCGGTCATTTTCGGCAGCCAGTAATACATCGCCGCGAAGATCGCGAAGATGGCCCCTGGCACCAGCACATAGTGGAAGTGCGCCACCACGAAGTAGGTGTCGTGGTACTGGAAGTCAGCCGGGGCGACCGCCAGCATCAAGCCCGAAAAACCACCGATGGTGAACAGCACCACAAAGGCAATGGCAAATAACATCGGTGTTTCAAAGGTCATCGACCCCCGGAACATGGTCGTCACCCAGTTAAATACTTTCACGCCCGTCGGAACGGCGATCAGCATCGTGGCGTACATAAAGAACAGCTCGCCCACCAGCGGAATGCCCACGGTGAACATGTGGTGCGCCCAGACGATGAACGACAAGAACGCGATCGATGAGGTCGCGTAGACCATCGAGCTGTAGCCGAACAGGGTCTTGCGTGCGAACGCCGGGATGATGTGACTGACAATGCCGAACGCGGGCAGAATCATGATGTACACCTCGGGGTGCCCGAAGAACCAAAATACATGCTGGAACAACACCGGGTCACCGCCACCGGCGGCGTCGAAAAAGCTGGTGCCGAAGTTAATGTCCATCAGCATCATCGTGATCACGCCGGCCAACACCGGAATAACCGCAACCAGCAAGTACGATGTGATCAACCATGACCACACAAACATCGGCATTTTCATCAAGGTCATGCCGGGGGCACGCATGTTGAAAATGGTCGCGATGATGTTGATCGAACCCATGATGGATGACACGCCCATCAGGTGCATGGCGAAAATAAAGAAGGTCACACTCGGCGGCGCGTACGTAGTCGACAGCGGTGCGTAGAAGGTCCAGCCATAGTTAGCGCCACCGCCTTCCATAAACAGGCTCGACAGCAAAATCGCAAAGCTGAACGGCAACAACCAGAACGACCAGTTGTTCAAACGCGGCAGCGCCATGTCTGGCGCACCGATCATGACCGGGATCAACCAGTTAGCAAGCCCCACAAAGGCCGGCATCACCGCACCAAACACCATGATCAAGCCGTGCATGGTGGTCATTTGGTTAAAAAATTCGGGCTCGACCATCTGCAGGCCAGGCTGGAACAGCTCCGAGCGAATCACCAGCGCAAAGGCACCGCCAACAAAGAACATGGCGAACGAGAACCACAGGTACATCGCGCCGATGTCTTTGTGGTTGGTGGTCAGGATCCAACGCATAAACCCTTTTTTCGGGCCATGGTGGTCATGGGTGTGATTATCGATGACAGCACTCATCACAAACTCCTATCGATGGGCGACCGAGGGCGTGATGCCTCGAGCCTGAGCGATTTGTTGTTTCTTATTGTCGACCCAAGCGACGTATTCGTCTTCGGGGACCACCTTGACCACGATGGGCATGTAGCCATGGGCTTCGCCGCACAGCTCGGCGCACTGGCCGCGGTAAATGCCCGGCTCAGGCACGATCGTCCACGCCTCGTTCACGAAACCGGGGATCGCATCTTTTTTGACCGCGAAATCGGGCACCCAGAACGCATGGATAACGTCGTTAGCGGTAATTAGAAAGCGTACTTTCTTGTTCGCCGGAATCACCAGAGGCTCGTCGACCTCTAGCAGGTAATTGGGGTTTTTCGGCGCTTCGTTATAGACCTCGGCGCGGGGCGTGGACAGGTTCGAGAAGTAGGCCAGGTTGTCACCGTTACCCAGGTCCTGCCCTAAATACTCGTAGCTCCACTTCCACTGATAGCCGACCACCTTAATGTCGATGTCAGAATCGCTGGCGTCGTACATTTGAATCAGCACTTTGGTGGCGGGCACGCACATGGCCACCAGAATCAGGAAGGGAATGCCCGTCCAGATGATTTCCAGTTTGGTCGATTCATGAAAGGTGTCGGACACCGCGCCGCGGCTTTTGCGGTGGTGATAAATCGAATAGAACATGACGCCAAAAACGACGACGCCAATGGCCACACACACCCAGAAGATGGTCATGTGTAACCCGTAGACCGCTTGCGATATTTCTGTCACCCCCTGACGCATGTTGACGTCCCATGCAGCCCAGGCTGCCGGCGTGGTGAGCAAGCTCATCAGTATGATCCAAAAACGCATGTTGCCTCCGCATTGCGTGTTGTCCGCAAGGCTAAGCGTCCGCGCACGACTGACAGGTTTCCCGTCACTCGCGTGGTGTATTCAGTCGCAGATCTTAGCTTTATTATTTAGCGCTGGCCTTTTCAGGCGAGGTAACTATTGTCAAACCCCACACAAAGTGCAACCCCCTAGGACAGCATGGCCCGCACAATTCCAAAAAATTCAAAGGGTCAGGCCCTTTCCAGTGCATGGAATCTAGCTTGGCCGCTGATGGTCGCGAACGTGTCGCTGCCATTGATGGCGGCGGTGGATACGGCGGTCGCAGGACGCCTGACGGGGCCACAACCCCTGGCCGCAATCGCCCTCGGCGGCGCCTGGGTCACGCTCGTGTTTTGGGCCTTTGGTTTTTTGCGGATTGCCATGGGCGGACTGGCCGCCCAGGCCCATGGACGTGGCAACCGCTCTGAAAACTGGAACCTTCTTGGTCAGGGGATCGGCATCGCCATGGTCGCCGGGGCCGCGCTCAGCGCCCTTGGTTGGTGGGTCATCGACCCCTGGTTGCAAGGGCTGGCACTGGAGCCGGGCTTAGCCGAACAAACCACGGCCTACACGGCGGTTCGCTGGAGTGGCGCGATCCTGGCACTGGCCTATTACGCCCTGCATGGCTGGTTAATGGGCCAAGGCAACACGCGTGCGCTGGCCGTGATTTTGGTCACCACGAATGTGCTGAATATGGCGCTGAGCCTAGCCTTTGGGCTGTGGCTGGACGGCGGCGTCGCTGGCATCGCTTTAGCGACGGTTATCAGCCAGGGCGGCGGCGTCAGTTTGGCACTGCTTCAAGTGCGCAGGCAGCTGCGTGGCACGGGGCCTCTGGGCTGGCCGCGATGGCACGGCGCCAGCGCATTGTTGCGCGCCAACGGCTGGGTCTTCGTGCGCTCCCTGTCTTTACTGGCCGTATTCACCTGGTTCAACACCCAGTCCGCGCTGCTAGGCGCCATGGATGCCGCGGTCAACGCGGTGCTGCTGACGTTACTGTCAATCGCTGCCTACGCCTTAGATGGTTTTGCCGATGCCGCGGAAATTCAAACCGGGCAGGCACTTGGGCGTGACGACGGCAACGCCCTGAAAACAGCGCTATGGGCGGGTGCTGTGTGCTCGTTCGCCAGCGCGCTGTTGGCCAGTGTGATGCTGGCGGCAGGGGCCACTTGGTGGGTGGCCCTGCTCTCAAATCAGGCTGCGATAGCACAGGAAACGCTTGCGGTATTTTGGTGGCTGGCGCCGCTACCGCTCGTGGCCTGGGTGAGCTATTTCTTCGATGGGGTGTTTATTGGCGCCAACCGCTTTCGGGCCATGGCCGGCATTATGCTCGCCAGCACCGCGCTGGTTTACTTCCCGCTGTGGTGGCTTACCCAGCCCCTGGGTTTATCCGGGCTGTGGCTCGCGTTTTGGGGTTGGCAGCTAGCTCGAGCCGCCGCCATGGCGTGGTTTTTCCGCAGGCGGCTGTGGCCGACCTGGGCTAGCGCTTAGCGGCTTCCTCAAGTCGCTCGCCCGCTTTTTGAATGTCCTGCCCCAGCCCTTCAACCGTCGAACAGCCGGCCAAAACCGCCAACACACAGACAATGCCTAAAAACTTCATGATTTTTTCTCCGGAACGAATCGGATCGGCGCGATGTCGTCGGTCGTTTTAGGCCCTGCGCGCTCTTGGTTGACGCGCGTGACCAATTCGGCGGGCGCATCGGCGTAAATAGCGTCTTCAAACCCACAGGCGACGCACTCCCTCAATTGGGTGCCCGCGTCGTTGGTCCAGGCGCGGATTTTGTCGCGGCCACTGCACTTCGGGCAGACGGCCCCGGCAATAAAACGCTTGATCATGCCGCCAGCCCATTGTGTCGCAGCAGCGCATCCACTGTCGGCTTGCGACCCCGGAAGGCAATAAACAATGACATGGGGTCATCACTGCCGCCCCGCTCCAGAATGTTTTCAGCGAAGCTACGGCCGACCTCAGTACTCATCACGCCCTCTTCCTCAAAGCGGCTAAAGGCGTCAGCGCTGAGCACCTCGGCCCATTTGTAGCTGTAATACCCCGCCGCGTAGCCGCCGGCAAAGATGTGACTAAACGCGCAGGGGAAACGACCAAAACTAGGGGCTTCCATCACCGCCACCCGCTCGCGCACACCGCGGAGGACATCCATAAAGGGCTTGGGCGCCGCCGGGTTGTAGTGCGCGTGCAACTCAAAATCAAACAACGAGAACTCGACCTGCCGCAGGGTTTGCATGCCAGCCTGAAAACCGCGCGCGGCGATGAGCTTGTCCAACTCCGCTTTCGGCAACGGCTCGCCCGAGTCGACGTGGCCGGACATCCGTGCCAAGCCCTCAGGCTGGAAGCACCAGTTCTCAAGGAATTGACTGGGTAACTCGACCGCATCCCACGGCACCCCAGCGATTCCAGACACGCCCAAGGCTTCCTGTTGAGTCAGCATGTGGTGCAACCCGTGACCAAATTCATGGAACAGGGTGACCACTTCATCATGCGTCAGCAATGCCGGCTGATCCCCCACTGGGCGGGTAAAGTTACAGGTCAGGTAAGCCACCGGCAGTTGTAAAATGCTGTCCGGCTCGCGCCAGCGTGAGCGGCACACATCCATCCAGGCGCCGCCGCGTTTACCCTCCCGCGCGTACACATCCAGGTAAAAAAAGCCGAGCGTTTCTTCGCCACGCAGAATGCGCCAAAAGCTGGCCTCGTCGTGCCACAGCTCAACCTCTTTTTCCCGCTCGACTCGGAAATTGAACAGCTCGCCGGTGATGCTGAACAGGCCCTTTAACACCTGCGGTAGCGGGAACCAGGGACGCAACGCCTCCTGGTCGAGGTCAAAGTCACGCTCTTTCAAACGCTCGCTGTAAAAGCTCGCGTCCCAGGGCTCCATCGGGTCGACGCCCTGTTCACGGGCGAACTGACGCAATTCAGCCACTTCGGCCTCAGCAAATGGCCGGGCCTTGTCGGCTAAATCGGTTAAAAATTCGATGACCTGCTCCGTGCTGTTAGCCATCTTGGTTGCCAGCGAGCGCTCTGCGTAGTTGTTAAAACCCAGCAGCTCAGACAGCTCGTGGCGCAGCGCCAAAATGGACTCAATGCGCCCCGAATTGTCGTATTGACCGGCATTAGGGCCCTGGTCACTGGCACGGGTCGTCCAGGCGGTGTAGACCTCGCGGCGCAGCTCTCGGTCCTTGGCAAAGGACAGCAAGGTCATCACCACCGGGGCGTCCAGGGTCACCAAATAACCCTCGAGCTCGCGGGCCTCTGCCAACTGCGCCATCATGCCCAGAATGCTCTCGGGCATGCCGTCCAGGCGAGCCGCATCGGTCAAATGCAGCGTCCACGCCTGGGATGCATCCAACACCGCGTCGGAAAACGCTGAGGACAGGTCCGACAACTCAGATTTAATCGCGCCGTAGCGGGCTTTGGCGTCGCCGGTCAGTCCGACCCCGGCCAGTTCAAAGTCACGGATTGCATCGTCAATCACGCGTTGGCGCGGCCCATCCAGCGCCGCGTACTCCGCCGATGCCTTGAGGGTTTTGTACGCCTGGTAAAGCGGCTTGTGTTGGCCGACCCAGGTGCCAAAGGCCGACAGATGAGGCAAACACTGGTTATATGCGTCACGCAGCTCCGGCGTGTCCATCACCGCTTTCAGGTGACCAACCGGGGAAAACGCATGGTTCAAGCGCTCACTGGCGGCGTCAATGGGAGCCACTAAGCCGCTCCAGGTCGCGTCAAGATTATCCGGCGCCGTAACGCGGTCAATCACAGCCTTAGCCTCGCCAATCAGGGCCTCGACGGCGGGCACAATGTGCTCGGGTTTGATGGCCTTAAATGCAGGCAACGCGTGGTCTTGGAGCAGCGGATTGGTCATGTCTCGATCCTTGAATTTACTCCTGTCATACTGGGTTTCAAGCCGCCACTTTTCAAGGAACCCCAATGGCTATTAGGACATGGAATGGGCACCAGCCCGAGCTCGGCACGGACGTATTTGTAGACCCCATGGCCTGCGTGTTGGGCGAGGTCGTGCTTGGTGATTACGTCTCGATCTGGCCGGGGGCGGTGCTGCGTGGCGACGTTAACCACATTCACATTGGCGACTACTCCAACGTTCAGGACGGGGCCGTTGTCCACTGCACCCACAAAAGCGAATCCAACCCCGCGGGCTGGCCAACGGTCGTGGGTCAGCGCGTCACGGTGGGCCATCAGGCCTGCCTACACGGATGCACCATTGGCAATAACGTACTCATTGGCATTGGCGCCACCATCTTGGATGGCGTTGTGATTGAGGACAACGTGGTGGTGGCCGCCGGCGCCCTGGTGCCGCCGCGCAAGCGCCTGGAGTCGGGGTACATGTACGTCGGATCACCGGCGAAGGCTGCGCGCCCACTGACCGAAAAAGAGCTGGCGTTTTTCGAGTACACCACCAACCACTACGTCAAGCTGCAGGCCACACACCGCGCCGAGATTGAAGACTAACGGGCGTGCCGCGCCATTAACCAGC
>CAKZQE010000035.1 GCA_937139465.1 uncultured Gammaproteobacteria bacterium | reverse complement strand
CACCCACGTTGACCGGGTCGGGCGCAGCTCCTTGGACATCAGCGTCCAAGCTTGGGTGCGCCGCGGACGTATCGGTCAGCGCGAAAAAGTCACCCAGGCGCTGTTCCGTTTCGTGGCCCTGGACGAGGACGGCAACCCCACGCCGGTCCCTGCACTTGATGACCTGCCTGAATACGTCAACAGCGAGTTTTAACGCCTTTTAAGGAGCCTGTGATGCAAAACTTTGTTTACAAGAACGCCACCGAAATCCTGTTTGGTGCCGGCCAAACCGCGAACATTGCCGAGCGTATTCCTGCGGATGCGACGGTGTTGATGCTCTATGGCGGCGGCTCAATTAAGCACAACGGTGCCTACGATCAAGCCCTCGCGGCGCTGGCCAATCACAACGTCATCGAGTTTGGCGGTGTCGAGGCGAACCCGACCTACGAGACCCTGATGCAGGCGCTGGACGTGGTCCGCGACGAAGCGGTCGACTTCATCTTGGCCGTGGGCGGCGGCAGTGTCGGTGACGGTGCCAAATTCATTGCGGCGGCGGCACAATTTAACGGTGAGCCCTGGGACATCCTCGAACAAGGGGCCGCGGTGCTGTCTGCCTTGCCTGTGGGGGTGGTGCTAACCCTGCCGGCGACCGGCACGGAAAGTAACGGTAACTCGGTGATTACCCGGGTCGGTACTCAGCAGAAACTGGGATTTGGCTCGCCCCATGTGCGTCCGCAATTTGCCGTGTTGGACCCGAGTTTTACCCTGACGTTGCCGGTTCGTCAGGTCGGCAACGGGGTGGTCGATGCTTTCGTTCACGTGATCGAGCAATACCTGACCTACCCGACCAACGCGCCCCTTCAGGACCGCTTTGCCGAATCGATTCTGTCGACGCTGATTGAGGAAGGGCCGAAGGCGCTGGCGACACCGGACGATTACGCCGTGCGCGCCAACATCATGTGGTGTGCCTGCATGGCGCTGAATGGATTGATCGGCCAAGGGGTACCGCAGGATTGGTCGACGCACATGATTGGCCATGAAGTAACGGCCGTGCATGGACTGGACCATGCCCAGACGTTGGCGGTGGTATTGCCGGCTTTGTTGCGGGTCAAAATCGATCAAAAACGGGCCAAGCTCGAACAACTTGGCCAGCGCGTTTTCGGCATGCCGGCGCCGGATGCCGCAGCTACGATTGACGCCATTCAGGCCTTCTTTGAGCGCATGGGCGTACCGACCCGTTTGGCGGGCTACGATCTGGACCGGAGCGCGGTCAAACCCGTGATCGATAGCCTGGAGAAAAACGGCATGCTGGCGCTGGGTGAACATGGCGATATTACCCCGGCGGTGGCGACCCAGATTCTTGAGCTATCTAGTTAAAAACCGAAGCTAGTACTGGTACACGAATGTGGTACTCTCGCGACATTATAAATAGTGTGAATTGGGTCACGGTCTAGCCGGAGATTCAGGGCACATGGAATCAAGGAGCCGGCGTTGAGTAACTCGATCAAAGTGTTGTGCGTAGACGATAACGAACACGATCTGCGCGCCATGGAACGCGAAGTGTCCAAGCAACCTGATGTGGCCCTGGTGTCGGCACTAAGTGCGGCCGAAGCCCTGCAAATCGGTACGCAGCTTCAGTTCGATCTGTGCTTGATTGACGTCCACATGCCAGACCTGTCCGGCGCCAAGCTGATCGAGACGATGCGCAAGGGCAACTGGAACCTGGCGGCCCGGGTCGTCTTTGTCAGCGGCGTCGATCGCGAATCGCCGATCAACCAGCTGATCACCCAAGAAGGCGGTGAGCTGTGGGATAAGCCCATCGACTCGAACCTGCTGAACGACGTGTTTGACGAAATCCGCCAGTCCGTCGCTACTGCTTAAACGGCTTTGCTGAGCGGCTGCGACTGCGCCGCTCGCTGCTATTTTCGGTCATAGCGTTCGACTATTGACCCGAGTCAAATCCTCAAGTTGTGTTCATGTCCGCCGTGCGAGAGATTGGTCCGCTCAAGGAGGGTACTTATGAGCACGATCGATATTGGAATCACCACCGCAGACCGTGAAGCCGTCGCCGAGGGCTTAAAGCGCTTGATGGCGGATTCGTACACGCTGTATCTGCAAACTCACAACTTTCACTGGAACGTCACGGGTCCTCAGTTTCGCGAGCTGCATCTGATGTTTGAGGAGCACTACACGGAACTGGCCCTGGCGGTTGATGAAATCGCCGAACGCATCCGCACCCTTGGGGTGGCTGCGCCCGGGACCTATCGCGCCTTTGCTGAGCTTTCATCGATCAAAGAGGTCGAGGGTGTGCCGCCTGCCGCGGACATGGTTAGGCTGCTGACCCAGGGTCATGAGCAGGTCGTAAAAACCGCCCGCCAAGTACTGAAAGTCGCCCAGGGCGCGGATGATGAATCCAGCGCATCGCTGGTGTCTGATCGCATGCGGTTGCATGAAAAGACAGCTTGGATGTTGCGCGCTATCGCGAGTTGACGCCTTACCTGCGGCCGTAGGTGTCGAGTCGTAGATCGCAATGCGCTAGACTGCGGGGCCACAGCAGGGAGGCAGGGCGATGCGGTTTCGTTACACGATTTTATACGTAGAGGATGTGGCCGAGGCGGTGGCCTTCTACCGCGGGGCTTTCGGTCTTGAATGCACCTTGCTGCATGAGTCTGGTGACTATGCCGAGATGGACACGGGGGGCACCAAGCTCGCTTTTGGCTCGCTCGAATTAATGCGCGGACTAGGAAAAAAGGTCGCTGCGGCGGCGGATGCACCGGCCAGCTTTGAAATCGCGTTTGAAACCGATGATGTCGAGGGCGCCCTTGAACGCGCCCTCAACTGCGGGGCCGAATTGGTGCAGGGCGCTGAAGCCATGCCCTGGGGCCAAACCATTAGCTACGTCCGCGATTTGAACGGATTCCTGGTCGAGCTCTGCTCGCCCGTCACTGGCCCGTAAAGGAGCACAGCGCGCCGCTGGCGCCATCGCTCGAACCCCAGGCCAGCGGATCCGGGGCTGTGTAGGGGTTGGGCGGCGTGCGAGTGGTGTCCAGCACCAGCAGGCCGAGTCCGATCAATAGCAACCCAAGAATACCCAGCCGCCTCATGCGCGTGTCCCCCACGCCCACAATCGATCACGTATCTGAACGCCCACGACGCTGCCGGCAAAGCCGCACACCAACCAGACCCACCCATGCAATGAGCCACTGGCGATGCCGCTGAACAATGCACCGACGTTGCAACCAAACGCCAGGCGCGAGCTGATGCCCAGCACCAGTCCGGCCACCAACACGACGCCGTACAGGGGCCAGCGGATAGCCGGCAGCAGTGGCTGGCCTTTAACGCCACGCCATGCCGCCATGGCTGCACCCACCATCAGGCCAATGCTGGTCAAGGACGTGACGTCGGTCAGCACCGATTGCGTCAGCGCCTGGGCGTTGACCGGTGACGTCCAAAAGGCCGCGCCGGCTGGGTCCCAGCCCAAGGGCAGGGCTATTTTGGCGACCCACAACCCAAGCCCATAGACCACGCCCCAGGGCTGGCCGGCGACCAACACATGGGCGATCGCCAGCACCGCTACCCAGGATGCGGCAATGAGGAGGCGCCGATTGATGGCGCCGGTGCGCCCGCGCCAGGCCGCCAACGCCGCTAGGACAGCCAGCAGCGACAGCGTGATCGCCAAGGACCCGGCGACGCCAAATTCCTGAGTCAAATCCACAGGCACGTGGGGCGTAGCGGCGACCGCGGCGGGAACCCACAAACTGCCGACAAAGCTGCCAACACAGAATGCAGGCAGCGCGACTAGCGCCACCAGGTTGCCGGACCCTGCGTTCACCAAGGTTCCGCTGCCGCAGCCCAGAATCAGTTGCATGGCCAAACCAAAGACGGCTGCCGCCAGCGCCATGGTGAGGCTGACTGGACCGATTGCGCCAATCAGCGAATCCTGCGACGCGATCAACGGTTGGATGACCACGGCCGTTAAGCCAATGGCCCAGCATTGGGCGATCACACCCTGGGGGTTGCGCTCACGAATCCAGCGCCGCCAGGGGCCCGCGAAGCCAAAGCCAAATCGCTCGAGCACAAAGCCAAGGCCAATGCCGATCAGCATCAGCAACGCAAAACGGGCGCCGACGAAAATCGTCAGCGCCCCAGCGAGGGCCACC
This sequence comes from uncultured Gammaproteobacteria bacterium, assembly GCA_937139465.1. Lineage (GTDB taxonomy): Bacteria > Pseudomonadota > Gammaproteobacteria > Pseudomonadales > Litorivicinaceae > Litorivicinus. The sequence continues at coordinate 1,453 of CAKZQE010000035.1, read as the reverse complement.
AGGCCCAGTGTGGTCAGTGCCCGCAACTTAGTTGACGAGCCCATCGGCCCACTTTTTCGCTTTCAACCAAGCGAATTTTACGGCGCCCGGCACGTTGTCCATCGGCAGGTCGGCGTTTGACCACTCAACCATCGACTCGGCGTAGAGCGTCACGTCCGGGACCTGGGCGACTTCTGACAACACGAACCAGTTGGTCGCCGCCCAGTGGCCGGTGTTGCAGTAGCTAACGGTTTGCCCTTGGGCCAGTCCGTTGTCGCTGACGATCTGGTTCACCTCGGCCTGGGACTTCAAGGTCGCCTCGTTGAAAAACGCGGTGAAGGCGAAGTTGTCCGCGCCTGGCAACACGCCGGGCTTTTTCGCGGCACCGTGCCAAGCTTCGCCGGCAAAGAACGCGGGCGTGCGGCTGTCCAGCAAACGACCTTCGCCGCTTTCGACGCGGGCTTTGACGGTGTCAGTGCTGGCATACCACTGGTCGTTGAAGCTCAGTTCAAGCGTCGAGGGCTCAGCGGTGACGGGGCCCTTGGCCGCTGGGTATCCGGCTGCCAGGTAGCCTTTGGTGCCGCCATTGAGGATGCTCAGGTTGCTAAAGCCGGTGGATTTCAGGGTCCAGTAGACCCGTGCCGCGGCGCCAAAATCCGTGGCGTCCTCACCGAAGTGCGCGACCACCACGGGCGCGTCTGCGCGCAGGCCAGCGGCCTCTAAGGCTTGGGTCAGTTCATTCAGTTTGGGCAGTGCGCCTGGGTTAGTTTTCGGTCCGCGGAACGCACCGTAGCCAATCTGGACAGCACCGGGAATGTGGCCGGCTTCGAAGGCCTCTTTGTCGCCGCGGATGTCGATGATCTGGACGGCATCAGCCACAGCGTTCAAGGCTTTTGCGTCGATGACGCTGGCCAGCACGATTTGGTCGGCGGGCAGCGCGACGGCGTCCACTGCGGGCAGTCCGGTGGCCATTGCGCTGGCGGATACCAGTGTGGCGGCGCCGGCTAAAAGTTTGAGTGTTCGCATGTCTATTCTCCTGTGGAGGGTCTGTGCGCGGATCCTAGTGGAGCCATGACGCACTGCAAAATACCCATTGGTGATAGGGATATACCGAAATGGAATGGGCTGACCTGAACAGGCCAGCCAGAACAGGCCAGCCTGAACAGGCCGGCCGTTTCCGGTTCACCCTTGCGCAGGGACTTCGGGTTGGGTCTGCGGTGGCGTGGTGTCAGCGGGCACATAGGGCCCGCTGAAGCGATGGGTAGAGCGGCGACTGCGCCGTGCTGAGCGACTACGCGACATACAGGTAGTCATAGCCAAACCAGATAAACACGGAACAAACCGCCAGCGTCAATAACATGGCCGGTGTGCCTTTGCGAAACCACAGGCCTGGGGTAATCGCCATCGATGGGTCACCAGTCTCCCGTGCCAGTCGCTCGGAAATGGTGACAATGTAGACGTTGGCGGTTGAGCC
>CAKZQE010000034.1 GCA_937139465.1 uncultured Gammaproteobacteria bacterium | reverse complement strand
TGGCCAGTTTAGGGTGGCGCACACCAATGCGCGTGGGAACCGACAGGCGCTGTTCGTCTTTGTCGGTACGCACGGTGGTGTAAATCATCTGATCGGCCACGGCATTGGCGGCACGCCGTAGGTCAGCGACCGCCTTGTCAGGTCCCAAAAACGGCTCAACCGTAGTGTTCAATGTGTCTGCGTTGATCAGGGACGCGCCCTGGATTTGAAACTGACGCACCTCAACCACCAGCCCGGGAATGTCTGGTAGCTCCTTAATCTGAGGATCAACGCGAATTGGCTGCGGACCGGGTAGATCAACCTCTCGCTCAGCCTCGATCTGACGCAGCTGGCTGCCCGCGTCGGCCACGGCCGCACCACAAAACAGCGACGCAATGGTGAACAAAACGCCGGCCGGAATCTGGTTTGTTTTTTTGTTGTTTTCTCAACACCCGCCTCGTTTGTTCCGTGGCATGTCGCATCACGTGGCGACGGCGCTTAGCCAACGCAACGCCGATCTTAGCACCAAAGTCCTAAAATTTTTCTCTGGGTCCACAAAATCAAGCACCAACACCGCATCACCCAAAAAATCCAACCCGGCTAGGGCCGCCACGAACGCAGTCGATACTCACTACGAAGGCGCTCGGCCTGAAGGCACAGGGCCTCGAATAAATCGTCCGTATCCGTGCTCCCGCGCAGAGCGGGCAAACCTGCATGGGCCTCGACCCAAAAGCGGTCGCGCCAAAAGGCATCCTCCAAAAATCCGCGCGCCCACCAGTCCTGAATTCGATGCCTGGATTCGTCTAATAAGCCAGCGCTTGGAACCCGGTCACTCTTGGATCGGTTCGCCGCCTGCGTCGTTGGCAACAAATTCCACATTTGGTTGCACGGCCAGTGCGCGAACGGCAACGCATGGTCCACGTTAAGGTTGCGCGGCGTCACTGATGCGGACGTCCACACACAGGTTGCCTTTTGAAGCTCAGCCACGCGCCGCGACACCACGGCCGTGTCACGAATCGACAAGTCCGACCAGGTCAACGCTTGAGCAACGTCATGCGCCTGCACCTGCGTACGCTTTTGGTTCGCGAGCCAACCCGCGGATAAACGCTGCCAGTTACTCAGTAGAGTCGGTTCAATCCATACTTCATGCGCCCGAAGCGCCCGCCAAAAATCCAGTGGCAATCGAAATTCACCAAAGCCGGCCAGGGAGTCAGGTGTTAATTGCGCCAGCGATTTAGACTTGGAGGTGTTCGATATTCGCACCTCGAACAGGGGCGCCTCATCCAGCCGTATGTAGTTAACAGGCTGGCCTTTGATGTTGTTGACGGCCGCCGAAATCGACTGACACATCGCGTGTTGCAAATCAGCGGCGACAGGCGCGCCTAACAGGAAATCGCTCGACCCTAGGCCTTTTATTTGGGAAAAGCTTGGGTGGCTGGCGAAGGCGAGTTTTTGGGCCCCATAGGTGTT
>CAKZQE010000033.1 GCA_937139465.1 uncultured Gammaproteobacteria bacterium | reverse complement strand
GGGTGTTTTTTAAACCGCGTGACGCTTCGTTTTCGATGGGGTTTTGGGTTTCTTTCTGTTCGAAGTTTTGATCAAAACCACCGCCTTGCACCATGAAGCCGGGGATAACACGGTGAAACAGAGTGCCGTCAAAGAAGCCGCTTTCCACGTAGGATTTGAAATTGGCGCAGGTCGCCGGGACTTTGTCCTCGGCCAGTTCAATCGAGATCACGCCATAGTTGGTGGTCAGCTGAATCATTCAAAAAGCTCCAGTGGTTGAATTTTGGCGCTATCATACGCGTTTTTACCGGTATTCGCAGAGACTCCATGAAAATATTCGACACCATGAGCGGCCAGAAGCGGCCTTTCACACCCCTGAATGCGGAACGTGTCGGACTCTACCTTTGCGGCATTACGGTTTATGACCACTGTCACATCGGTCACGCCCGCGTCATGGTGGCCTTTGATGTCATTACCCGCTATCTGCGGGCATCGGGGTACAACCTAAACTACGTTCGAAACATCACTGACGTGGACGACAAGATCTTCGCCCGCGCCGCGGAGCGAGGCCTGCCGTTTAACGAGCTAACGGAGCACTTCATTCAGGCCATGCATGAGGACCTCGAGCGCCTTGGTTGTGCCGCCCCTGACCAAGAGCCCAGAGCCACCGGGCACATGGCCGATATCATTGCGCTGATCCAGCGTTTACAAACCGAGGGCGCGGCCTATCAGGGTGTGGGTGGCGACGTCTATTTTCGTGTGTCCGCCTATGCCGACTACGGCAAGCTCAACAACCGCAAACTCGACGAGATGCTGGCGGGCGCTCGGGTCGAAGTAGCTGGCGATAAGGAAAGCCCGGCTGACTTCGTGCTGTGGAAGTCCGCCAAACCGGGCGAGCACGCATGGCCGTCGCCCTGGGGTGAGGGGCGGCCGGGATGGCACATCGAATGCAGTGCGATGAGCATGAAGTGCCTCGGCGAAAGCTTTGATATCCACGGCGGCGGGCCGGATCTTAAATTTCCGCATCACGAAAATGAGATTGCCCAGTCCGAGGCGGCCACCCACAAGCCCTATGCTGGGACCTGGATGCATGCCGGTGCCGTGCGCGTCGACAACGAAAAAATGTCGAAGTCGCTGGGTAACTTCTTCACGATCCGCGAGGTCCTTGAGCGCTATGACGCTGAACTGGTGCGGTGGTTTTTATTGGGCACGCATTACCGCGCACACATCAATTATAGCGACCAGGCCTTGGACGCGGCCGCTGAATCCTTGACCCGTATTTACCGGGCGTTGCGCAGTGCCCCGTCAGTCGGTGAACCCTGCCCGGATTTGGTCGCGCGGTTCCACGCCCTGATGGATGATGATTTTAACGTACCGGGTGTCGTCGCCCTGATTCATGAGGGGTGTAAGCGAATCAATACCGGTGACGACGCGGCGGCTGCGCGCGGGTTCTTGGGCTATGCGGGCGATGTGTTGGGTGTTTTTCAGCAGGACCCCGACACCTTCTCGGCCGTTGTGCAGCAAGGCTCCGGGTTGGACGATTCCGCAGTTCAGGCGTTGGTCGATGGGCGGGCGCAGGCCAAACGAGACCGGGACTTCGCCGAGGCGGATCGTATCCGCGCAGCCCTGGCCGAGGCCGGCATTGAGATAGAAGACACCCGTGAAGGAACGCGGTGGAGCCGGCGTTAATTTGCGCTCGCAACAATTATGCCTTGAGCTTTCGCTCGAAGGGCCGTAAAGTGCGGCCCGCGTCGGAGTTTAGCGCAGCCTGGTAGCGCATCTGCTTTGGGAGCAGAGGGTCGGGGGTTCGAATCCCTCAACTCCGACCAACTTTTATGTCCTAGTACAGACAGTTTGGTACTTTCTACCGTGCACTGTCACCGCGTCTAATAGGGCATGCCAAGTCTTCCGCTCGATCCCACTTCAAAAATCGACCTTCAGCGCTGCCTAACTCAGTATCTGGCTGTTTTGTATTCGGTCGGTGCGCCCGGGGCTGAACAGTTCGCCAGAACTGGGGAGCTACTATCCCGCGTTCGACAACGCCAGGGTGGAAGTGATCTTGTCCTGTCCGACGCTGATTTAGAGCTGGTTCGTAAGAGCGGTTTCGTCTGTCCCGCGCTCGCGGAAAAGACAGCATAAAATGTGCTAGACAACGGCGCGCCGCATCGCTATATTTCGCCCCGCTTAAACACGGAGCGCTCGTAGCTCAACCGGATAGAGCATCGGCCTTCTAAGCCGAGGGTTGCAGGTTCAAGTCCTGCCGGGCGTGCCACGTCCCGGCGGCAGCGTGATTAGGCAGTTGCTTCAGCAACACAGTGGTGGGTGTAGCTCAGTTGGTAGAGCCCCGGATTGTGATTCCGGTTGTCGTGGGTTCGAGCCCCATCATCCACCCCATTTCTGCGGACGTGGTGGAATTGGTAGACACGCTAGATTTAGGTTCTAGTATCGAAAGGTGTGAGAGTTCGAGTCTCTCCGTCCGCACCATTTCCCACTCTCCTGCTCAACAAACGCTTGAAGTACGCCCCCTCAAACTCTATTCTTCGCGCCCGAATTCATCCCGAGTACGTGCAGGAGCAATACAACAGTGCAAGTCAACGTCGAAAATACCAGCGCCCTGGAGCGCCGCCTCACCATCACAGTCCCTGCGGCGGACGTTGATACTCAGGTCGAAGCAAAGCTAGTCGAAACGTCAAAGCGCGCCCGCATCGACGGCTTCCGTCCGGGCAAGGTCCCCATGAAGGTCATCCGTAAGCGTTTTGGCGCCAGTGTTCGCCAGGAAGTCATGGGCGAAGTTATCGAGCGTGGCTTCTACGAAGCGATCACCAAAGAAAATCTACGTCCGGTTGGCCAGCCCACCATTGAGCCCGTTGATATGCCTGAAGGCGGCGACCTGTCTTTTGTGGCGGTCATCGAAGTCTTCCCGGAAGTCGAGCTGGCTGACTTGTCTGCTGTCGAAATTGAACAGGCCGAGTCAACCGTTGGCGCAAAAGACGTCAACGGCATGATCGAGAACCTGCGCAACCAAAAGAAAGAATGGCGTGAAAGTGCGCGTGCTGCCGTCAAGGCAGGCGACCGCGTCACTATCGATTTCGCCGGCAGCCTGGACGGTGAGCTGTTTGAAGGCGGCAGCGCCGAAGGCCAAACCCTCGAAATCGGCTCTGGCCAAATGATTCCGGGCTTTGAAGACGGCATTATCGGTATGAAGAAGGGCGAAGAAAAAGACATCGACGTCACCTTCCCCGAGGACTACCAGGCGGAAAACCTGAAAGGCAAAGCAGCGGTGTTCAAAATTACCCTGCATAAACTTGAGCGTGCAGACCTGCCGAAAGTTGACGAAGATTTCGTCAAGTCGTTCGGCGTCGAAGACGGCGATCTTGAAAAGTTCAAAGAAGAGCTGCAGGTCAACATGCAGCGTGAGCTTGACCAGGCGATCACCAATCGCAACAAAAAGGCGGCTTTTGACGCGCTGTTAAGCGCCAATGAAATCGAAGTGCCCAAGGCATCGATCGCCAGTGAAATTCACAGCCTGAAGCACCAAGCCGCTGAACGTTTCGGAAAAGGCCAAATCGATCCGCACACCCTGCCTGATGCGCCCTTCGAAGAAGAAGCGAACCGTCGCGTCAAGCTGGGCGTCCTGGTCGGTGAGTGGGCTCGTCAGAACGAACTGAAGGCAGATGCTGATCGTGTTAAGGCGGCCGTTGACCGTATTGCCAGCGCCTACGAAGACGGCAGCGAAGTGGTCGAGTACTACTACGGTAACGAGGAGGCGTTGCGCCAAGTTGAGACCATGGTACTGGAAGAGATGACCGCCGAGGGCATTTGCAATCAAGCCAAAGTGACCCAAACCAAGCTATCCTATGAGGAAGCGGTTTCAGGGCAGGCACAAGGCTAAGTCCTGCGGCCATCGATTTGCAGAGACGAGGTTATATGAGCGACATCAAAAATTTGGGCCTAGTGCCCATGGTCATCGAACAATCAGCCCGGGGCGAGCGTTCGTTTGACATCTACTCGCGGCTCCTAAAAGAGCGCGTGATCTTCCTGGTGGGCCCGGTCGAAGACCAAATGGCCAACCTGGTGGTTGCTCAGTTGTTGTTCTTGGAAAGTGAAAACCCTGACAAGGACATTCACCTCTACATCAACTCGCCCGGCGGTGTCGTCACCGCTGGCCTGTCGATCTACGACACCATGCAGTTCATTAAACCTGACGTCAGCACCACGGTGATTGGTCAGGCGTGCTCCATGGGGTCGTTTTTGGCCATGGCCGGCGCAGCCGGTAAGCGTTACGTGTTGCCGCAAAGCCGCACCATGGTTCACCAGCCCAGCGGCGGCAGCCAAGGGCAGGCGACTGACGTACAAATTCAAGCGAAAGAAATGCAGCGCACTAAGGAGACCCTGAACGCGCTATATGCCAAGCACACGGGCCAGCCGCTGGACAAAATCCAAGCGGACTTGGAACGTGACTTTTTCATGAGCGCCGACGAAGCCGTCGCGTACGGTTTGGCTGACCAAGTCATGGACCGCCGCGGCTAATTTGAGCGCGCTTTGGAGCGGTGGCTTTGGTGCGACCGCCCTAAAGGGCAGTACCGGGTGCCCCTTTATTCAACGAGGGGCTATGGTTACCCTAACTGATGTACATACGCGGAGACATCGCAGTGGCTGATGACAGCAAAACCCACGACGGGGACGACAAAGTCCTTTACTGCTCGTTCTGTGGCAAGAGCCAAAACGAAGTACGTAAGTTAATCGCCGGGCCGTCGGTATTTATCTGCGACGAGTGCGTTGATTTGTGCAACGACATCATTCGTGAAGAGATTCAATCGGAAAGCCTGGACGGGGACTCGGATCGGTTACCGGTTCCAGCGGAATTGAAGTCGACCTTGGACGAGTATGTAATCGGTCAAGAAAAAGCCAAGCGCGTGCTGGCTGTGGCGGTTTACAACCATTACAAGCGGCTGCGCCATGGGGATAACGCCAAAGACGGTGTTGAGCTAGGCAAGTCGAACATTCTTTTGATCGGGCCCACTGGGTCAGGTAAGACGCTACTGGCTGAAACCCTGGCGCGTTCATTGAACGTCCCCTTCACCATGGCAGATGCAACCACGCTGACCGAAGCCGGTTACGTGGGCGAGGACGTCGAGAATATCATCCAGAAGTTGTTGCAAAAGTGTGACTATGACGTTGAACGTGCCCAGCAGGGCATCGTCTACATTGACGAGATCGACAAGATCGCCCGCAAGAGCGACAACCCCAGCATTACCCGTGATGTTAGCGGCGAGGGCGTTCAGCAGGCGCTGCTCAAACTGATCGAAGGCACCGTAGCGTCGGTTCCTCCTCAGGGTGGTCGGAAGCATCCGCAACAGGAATTTTTGCAGGTCAATACGTCCGGCATTTTGTTTATTTGCGGTGGTGCTTTCGCCGGGTTGGATCAAGTTATTCGTGATCGCTCGGAAAAGAGCGGTATCGGATTTGGTGCGTCGGTTCACTCAAAAGATACCAGCAAAGGTGTGGGTGCAACCTTGGCTGAGACTGCGCCAGAGGATTTGGTAAAATTCGGTTTGATCCCCGAGTTTGTCGGCCGCCTGCCGGTGGTTGCGACCTTGCAAGAGCTTGACGAGGACGCCCTCGTCCAGATCCTGACAGAGCCTAAAAACTCGCTGGTGAAGCAATACGGCAAGATGTTCGCTTTAGAGAACGTCGAGCTCGAGTTGCGTGACGATGCCTTGCGTGCCGTGGCCCAAAAAGCCATGGAGCGTAAAACTGGGGCGCGTGGCCTGCGTTCGATTATGGAGTCAATTCTGCTGGACGTGATGTATGACGTTCCCGGTCAGGATAGCGTTACCAAAGTGGTGGTTGATGAGAACGTCGTTCTCGGTGAATCCGCCCCCTTGGTGATCTACGGAAACGAGCCCAAAGTGGCCAGTGCCGACGATTGACCCGGCCAGTGGTCGAAAAAGCGCCCGGTTGGGCGCTTTTTTTTGCTTGTAATATGCCCAATCAACCGCAGTAATAGAGCATGCGATCAAGGAGTGACACTGTGCCTACATCATACGAAACCCTGCCTGTTCTCCCCCTGCGGGATGTGGTGGTTTATCCCTCAATGGTTATCCCCTTGTTTGTGGGGCGGGCCAAGTCCATTGCCGCGCTGGATCATGCGGCGGCCAATGACAAAAAGATTTTTCTGGTGGCGCAGAAAGAAGCCAATTCGGACGATCCGCAGGCCAAGGACCTGTACGAGGTCGGGACGGTAGCGACGGTGTTGCAAATGCTGCGCCTCCCCGACGACACGGTAAAAGTACTGATTGAGGGCGAGTATCGTGCTCGGGTCATCGACATGTCCGAAGACGATGTCATGGTCGCCGAGGTCGCGGCCCTGCCGGTTCCAGCGAGCGAGCCGGCAGAGGCGGCCGTGCTGGTG
>CAKZQE010000032.1 GCA_937139465.1 uncultured Gammaproteobacteria bacterium | reverse complement strand
GGAGGTCACTTCGTCAGAGATCAGTTCATCAGAGATCACATCATCAGAGATCACATCATCAGAGATCACATCATCAGAGATCACATCATCAGAGATCACATCATCGGAGATCACTTCGTCGGAGATCATGTCATCGGAGATCATGTCATCGGAGATCATGTCATCGGAGATCACGTCATCGGAGATCACGTCATCGGAGATCACGTCATCAGAGATCACGTCATCAGTGACGACTTCATCGACAACGACTTCATCGACAACGACTTCATCGACAACGACTTCATCCTCAGCCGGACCGAGCAAATCGTCGAAATAGTCCAATACATCCTTATTCATACAGCCATCCACGCGCCCGGTTTTTCAGGGGTCTGGGCACACTCGGTGCCGGCATCAATGTCCGCAAGCAATTGGGTGTAGGCGTCAAGCCCGCGGCTGGGGTCGCCGATCTGCGCAGGCGAGATCTGTTGACGCGAGGCCTCGCGCAACAGCGTGTCAACGGGCACTGCGCCGCGCCACAGGCTATGCGGGTAACGTTCGCGAAGTTCGGCTAAGCAATCCTTGCCGGCACGTGTCCGTTTGTCGTGCAAGGTCGGGACGATCAGATACGGCGGCGCAGTGCCGCGACTTTTCTTGACCATCTCGAGCGTGCGCACCATGCGCTCCAGGCCTTCAAGGGCCAGCGGCTCGGTTTGTGACGGTAGGATCAATCGGTCCGACGCTGCCAATACATTGACCATCAACAGGCCAAGAACCGGCGGGCTGTCGAGTAGAACAACATCAAACTCATTGGCGATCAGCCCGAGGGCGCGCTGAATGGCCATGCCCATGCCGCTGGTGGTGGCTTTTTTGCGTTCGAGTGCTGACAGCGCTGCGGATCCGGGGATCAGGGAAAGGTCAGGCTCACCCGTGGGTCGGACTGAATTGATGATATCCAGGGCCGATGGCTCGTCAAACAACGATGCCGTCGTGTTACGACTCTCATCGGCTGACAGGCCAAAGTAGCGGGTCAGTGAGCCCTGTGGGTCCAGGTCCAGCATCAATACACGTTTGCCCTGTTTGGCCATGATGCCGCCCAACGCTACCGTGGTCGTGGTTTTGCCCACGCCGCCTTTTTGATTTACGACACCCCAGATCTGCATTTGTCTTCTTCCTAAACGTTCAGTCAATCAATTGACGATCGACCGATTCGTTAGAACAAAAGCAATCTGCGTGCCAGTTAAGCTGCGTAGCGCTTGAGCAAACTGCCAATGTCCAAAATTAAGGCCATGCGGCCATCGCCGGTGATGGTGGCGCCTGCCATCCCAGCCGTTCCTTGCAACATTTTGCCCAGCGGTTTAATTACCACTTCTTCTTGACCGATGAGGTGGTCAACCACCAGGGCGACGCGCTGGTTGCTGACGGTCACGATGACAACGTGCCCCCGTGATACCTTCTCGAAGGGGTTTGCGCCCTTCACAAGCCAGCGCTTCAGGTAAAACAGCGGCAACGGCCGACCACGGACAATAATGACCTCTTGGCCGTCGACGACGTTCGTTTCTGTCAGGTCCAGATGGAAAATTTCGTTGACGCTGGCCAGCGGCAGCGCAAAGGCTTGCTGTTGTAGCAACACCATCAGCGTTGGCATAATCGCTAGGGTCAGCGGCACCTTGATTTCGATTCGCGTGCCCTGTCCTTTTTCTGACAGTACCGCCAGCGCACCGTTGAGCTGTGAAATCTTAGTCTTAACAACATCCATGCCGACGCCACGACCAGACACGTCACTGATCGCATCTTTGGTCGAGAAACCCGCGTCAAAAATCAGGTTGTAGGCATCCGAGTCCGATAGCCGTGACGCGGCTTCAGTGTCCATCATCCCTTTCTCGACGGCCTTGTTACGCAGTACGTCCGCGTCCATGCCCGCGCCGTCGTCGGTAATCGACAGCAGGATGTGATCGCCCTCTTGTTTCGCCGACAGCACCACCGTGCCCTTGCGGGACTTGCCATTGGCCTCGCGCACAGCGGGTGTCTCGATGCCGTGGTCGACAGAGTTGCGCACTAAGTGAACCAGGGGATCTGACAGGGCTTCAACCAGATTTTTGTCCAGGTCGGTGTCTTCGCCCACGAGCTCGAGATTGACCTCTTTTTCGAGGGATCGCGCCAGGTCGCGGACGACCCGCGGGAAGCGCCCAAAAACCTTTTTAATCGGCTGCATGCGGGTCTTCATGACTGAGCTTTGCAGATCCGCGGTCACTACATCGAGGTTAGCAACGGCTTTGGCCATTTCCTCGGACGTCTCATTTTTGTCGGACAGGCGCACCAGGCGATTACGCACCAGTACCAGTTCGCCAACCATGTTCATGATGTCGTCCAGACGCGCCGTATCCACGCGCACTGAGGTTTCTTCCTTTGGCTTGGCTGGCGCGCTCGCCGGTTTTGGTCGTGCAGGCATTGCCGATACGTTGCTGGCGCCCGCCACAGCCGAGTTTGCTTTATCCCCTGCCGGGGCCGCTTCCGCGGCGATAGCCGCACCGGTGTGCTTGCCCTCACCATGCAGCTGATCCAGCAAGGCCTCGAATTCGTCTTCGGTGATTTCATCGTCACCGGTGGTTTCAGTTTTTGGCGTTTCTTCCGCTACGGGAGCCGGCGATTCCGCGGCCACACTGATCCGCCCTTCGCCATGCAGCTCATCCAGTAAGGCTTCAAATTCGTCGTCAGTAATCAAATCGTCGTCAGCGGTGGCGACCGATTCCTCTGCTGCATCCGTTGCTGCTGAGCCCGACGAGACCGCAGGCGCAATGGCATTCAGCATGGCTTCGAACTCAGCTTCGGAGGCATCGCCGCCAGCAGCTTCCACGGTGCTCGAGCCTTGGGACGCCTCGGGTGCCTCGCTCTCAACCAAACTGGGTTCTGGCGCAGACGCCGGGGCAGTGGCCTGACCGGATTCCAGTGCGTGCAGGCGTTCGATTAGAGCGGGATCGGCTTTGGTGGCGGGCTCGCCTTCGTTGACCTCAGCAAACATACGCTGGACTTCATCGAGGGCGCTCAGAACAGCGTCCATCAGGTTTGAGTCAACGGTTAGCTTGCCCGAGCGCAGCGAATCAAACAGGTTTTCGGTGATGTGGCAACACTCGACCATCGCATCGATGCCCAGAAAACCAGCGCCGCCTTTGATGGTGTGAAATCCGCGAAAGATTGAGTTCAGCAGATCGTAGTCCTCGGGGCGTTGCTCAAGCTCAACAAGTTGCTCGGACAAGCTCTCAAGGATTTCTCCGGCCTCGATCAAAAAGTCCTGGAGGATTTCTTCATCCATCGTTTTGGCTCCTAAAACCCAAGGCTGGACAACAAGTCGTCCACATCATCTTGGGAGGCCACAGTATCGCTACTGCCGGCGGTTACCTGAGGACCGACGCCCTGAGACAAATCCTTTTCGGACCGTTTCTCGGGGTTTTCATGTCCCAGTGCGCTATCGACGTTGGCCGCATGGGCGACCAACGCCACCAGGCCCTGCTCTACCTCACGGATCATGGTGATCACGCGCTGCAGTACCTGGCCTGTCAGATCCTGGAAGTCTTGTGCAAGAACAATGGCTTGCAGGCGATCGTTCAAGGTGGTGGCGTCATCGACGGTTTCATTTAAAAAGTCGCCGACCTGGCCGTACAACAATTTAAATTCATCAACGCTGAGTTGGCGTTGACCAAGCTTCTTCCACTCGTTTGACAAGGCTTCAGCCCGTGCTTGCAAGCGCGTGGCGAAGGGCTGCGCGTCATCAACTGCGTCCAGTACTTTGTCGGCTGCACTTTGTGTGGCTTTAATGACAAAGGACAATGAGTCCGACGCTTCTTCGACGCGGCTCTGGCCCTTTACTTCGGTGTGAAGGCTGTTAATGGCGTCGTACAGTGAACGGGTTAGCCGGCCAACCTCTTGGAACAACTCATCGTGTTGTAGCTTTTGATGGGCGACAAATAGTGCGTCGACCCCCGCCCGGTCATCGGCGGCGATCAGTTGTTGCAGCGTCAGGTACTGCTCGTCCGTCAATGAACTAAGCATTAATGCGCTCAAAGATTTTTTCGATTTTCTCTTTGAGGGTCGCGGCGGTAAAGGGTTTGACAACGTATCCATTCACGCCGGCTTGCGCGGCCATAATGATCTGCTCTCGCTTGGCTTCGGCGGTCACCATCAACACGGGAATGTGTTTCAGGTTTTCGTCCGCTCTGACCTTCTTCAACAGGTCGAGCCCGCTCATGCCAGGCATGTTCCAGTCCGTCACCAAAAATTCGATTTGGCCGGTTTTCAGGATCGGCAACGCGGTAAGACCGTCATCCGCCTCGACTGTATTCGTGAAGCCCAGGTCGCGAAGCAGGTTTTTGACGATTCGTCGCATCGTCGAAAAGTCGTCGACGACTAGAATTCTCATGTCTTTGTTCAAGTGGGTTTTCCTCCAAACCTTAGGACTGCTCGTTCCACATACTCAATCGGCCTCGCAATCGTGCGGCGGCTTGGGAATGAATTTGGCTGACTCGGGATTCGGTAACACCGAGGACCTCACCAATTTCCTTTAGGTTGAGCTCTTCTTGGTAGTAAAGCGCCAGCACTAATTTTTCCCGCTCAGGCAGTTTGTCGATCTGCGTGGCCAAAGCTTTAGTAAAAGCGGCTTTTTCGTTGTTTTGTTCAGGCGATAAGTCACCACTGGCGATGGCGCCCATGCTAAATCCAGCATCGTCGTCTGGGTCGGCTAATTCATCGTAGCTGAACAATCGACTACCGCTGACGTCGGCTAGTGTAGCGTGGTAGTCATCCAATGTGATGCCCAGCCGAGCCGCGACGTCACTTTCGCTAGCGGCACCGCCGGTTTCGCGTTCGATTTCAGCAATCATTTCAGCGATTTCACGGGCTTTGCGATGCACGCTGCGCGGCGCCCATCCTAGGCGACGGATTTCATCGAGCATGGCACCACGAATTCGGATACCGGCGTAAGTGCTGAAGGTTGCGCCCTTGCTGCCATCAAATTTCCCGGCCGCCTCGGCTAAACCAATCATCCCAGCCTGAATCAAATCATCCACTTCAATGTGCGATGGCAAGCGCATCAACAGATGGTGCGCGATCCGTTTGACCAGCGGCGCTGTCTCGAGCATCAAGGCGTGCACGCGCGCATGGGCCGCTTCTGGGGTTTGGTAAGGATTACTCGCTAACGTAGCCATCAGACTCCTCCAGCCAACAGGCGCTCGACGAAAAACTCCAAGTGTCCGCGTGGACCGCCCTGCTTGGGCCAATTGTCGACCCGCGCTGCCAGTTCACGGAACGCCCGTGCCGCATTTGAACGCGGGAAGGCTTCCAGCACCGGCTTCTGTCTTTGCACGGCTTTGCGGAGGTTTTCGTCGAACGGGATCAGACCTTCGTATTTCAGGGTCAAATCCAAAAAACGTTCAGACACGGTGTGTAGTTTTGAATAAATGTTTTGGGCTTCTTTGGTGCTGCGGGCCATATTGGCCACCACGCGGAACCGGTTCATACCGTGCTCTTTGTTCAGGATCTTCATCAAGGCATAGGCGTCAGTGATGGAGCTGGGTTCGTCACAGACCACCAGCAACACTTCGTGGGCCGCGCGGGTAAAGGTGATCACGCTGTCGCTGATGCCCGCCGCCGTGTCGATGATTAACACATCAAGGTCATCGCCAATTTCGCTGAAGGCCTGCACCAAGCCCGCATGTTCCATGCTTTCCAGCTGGCTCATGCGTTGAATGCCGCTGGCCGCAGGCACCACCCGGATGCCGTGGGTGTCGACCAGCACATCGCGCAACTCTGCTTCGCCTGAAATAACATCGAATAGGTTCTTCTTCGGCTTGATGCCCAGTTGCAGGTCAACGTTCGCCAACCCCAAATCCGCGTCCATCAACACCACGCGTCTACCTAAGGCAGACAGTGCGAGGGATAGATTGACCGACACGTTGGTTTTGCCAACGCCCCCTTTACCACCGGAAACGGCAATGACCTGTACAGGTTTCATCAAACAGCCTTACTTTCGAATGCGTGTGTCGACTGGCGCGCGAGCAACAGGGCCTGGTGGAACAGCGAGCTAGCCTTACCTTCCTGAATATCATCCGGAATACGTTGGCCGTCTGTGCTCCAGGCCACGGGTAGCCCTGATTCAAGCGTCAAACTTAATGCTTCGCCTAAGTTACACGCTTCGTCCAGTTTAGTCAGGATCATGCCACTTAGGGACAATTTCCCCTGCGCGCGGTACACCGACCGCGCAGCCGAAATTTGTTGGGTGGCGGAAGACACCAGCCACAGGGTTGCGTCGCGCAATTGTGCGACCTGTTCTTGCTGACGACGGAAGCCTGGGTCAGCGGGTGTCAGGCCGGCAGTATCCACCAGGACCTGCGGGGCGGAAATCTTTTGCCGAGCCTCAAGCAATGACTCGTCTGGAGAGACAGTAACCACTTGGATGCCCAACACACGGGCCAGTGAACTGGCGATCATGCCCGCCCCCATGCGGCGGCTGTCCAGGCTGATAATGGCGACGGAATTGGCGCCGCCTTGCATGACTTTTTGTGCGGCCAGTTTGGCAATGGTCGTGGTTTTGCCGGCGCCGGCGGCACCAACAAAGACCTGGGTTGAATCATGCAGGCCCGGTGATTTGACCACCGTCAGTGATTTGGCCACCGCATTTAGGCCATCGCGCACCGGGTCCTTGTGCGATTGGGTTAGCGTCAGTTTGCTGATCGCCTGTCGCGTAAAGCCGATGCCCTCGAGGGCGTCTACCGTGGCCACTCGTGGGCTACGGGTGCTTATGTTCGGCGCAACCTCGGCGGGTATGGCGTCAGGCTGCGCCACCGCCGTAATCATGGTTTTAAGCTCGGCCAGTTGGGTGCGCAACTCGTTGATTTCAGCATTGTCGGCGACGGCCGGTTGGCGCACTGTCGTGCGGCGTTCAAGTGTGCGCGGCAAGACAGGCGCGGTCGCAGGCGCATCTAAGTCGATGCCAAATTGAGCGGCCAAGTCACGTCCGGTTTGCCGAGCGCGCTGAGCGAAGCGTTCTTGACTGCCAATGCCGAAGTCCGCTGTCGCGCTGGGAGCGGGCGTCGCTGCGGGCCCAACAGACACCAGTAACTCAATGCCGTTCGGAATGGGCCGGTTCGCCAAAATATTGACCTGTTCACCAAAGCG
The DNA here is from genome assembly GCA_937139465.1 of uncultured Gammaproteobacteria bacterium. GTDB lineage: Bacteria > Pseudomonadota > Gammaproteobacteria > Pseudomonadales > Litorivicinaceae > Litorivicinus. The sequence continues at coordinate 1,261 of CAKZQE010000032.1, read as the reverse complement.
CTCCTTGGCCTGACGCAAGGCGCTGCGCATGTCCCGGGCTTGAATTCGTTGGTTGCTCATGGTCTAGCTCCTATGCACCCTGTTGGCCGACGTTGGCCACAATGGTGACTTGTTTGTTCTCGGGCACTTCCTGGTAAGCCAGAACGTGCATGGTTCGTGCGCCAAAGCGCGCAAAGCGAGCCAGTAGTGGTCGAATTGGGGCCGATACCAGTAACACGGGCGGACGGCCTTCCATTTCGAGTTGATCCGCGGCGGCGATCAGTGATCGCTGCAATCGCTCTGCCAATTGGGGCTCCATAACGGCCTCGTCGGCAGCACCGCCAGATTGCTGACTCTGCTGAACACTATTAAGCAATAACTGTTCCAACTCTGGGTCGAGGGCAATAACGCGCAGTTCCGACTCGTTTCCGTTGATGCCGTCGATGATGACTCGAGCCAGGTGTTGGCGGGCCGCAGCGGTCAGGCTAATGGGGTCTTTGGTGCGTGAAGCGGCTTCGGTCAGGGCCTCTGCGATGCCGCGGAAATCCCGTACCGGAACTTCTTCTTTGAGCAACGACTTCAGCACCTGTAGCAATTGACTCAGGCTGACGGATTCCGGCACGAGGTTTTCCGCCAGTTTCGGGGAGGTGTCACGCAGCTTTTCAAGCAACTGGTTAACGTCGTCATGGCTCAATAGTTCGTGTGCCGACTGGACCAGGATCTGATTCAGATGGGTGGCCACTACGGTCGAGGCGTCAACCACGGTGTAGCCCAGCGATTGGGCCTGATCGCGGCGCGATTCCGGGATCCAAACCGCGTCCAGACCGAACGCCGGATCACGCGTGCGCTCGCCTTCGAGGTTGCCGAATACCTGTCCCGGGTTAATCGCCATTTCCATATCGGGGTTAATTTCGGCTTCGCCAACGGCCACGCCATTAAGGGTGATCCGATACGCGGTCGGTGACAGTTCCAAGTTGTCACGGATGTGAACACTGGGCAGTAGGAAGCCGAGTTCACGGGAGAGCTTTTTGCGGACGCCCTTGACTCGCGCCAGTAGCTGTCCACCCTGTCCGCGATCGACCAGCGGAATCAAACGGTAGCCGACTTCGAGGCCAATCCGGTCCACGGCCTCAACGTCGTCCCAAGACAATTCCGGCATCGGGTCGCCGCCCTGTTTGCCTGCCGGTGCCGGCATGTTCGGATCATTTGGCATCCCATCGGGCAAGGCGCTGGGAACACCCGGTTCGGATTCGACCGACACTGACGGGCGTTGGCTAAGGTA
>CAKZQE010000031.1 GCA_937139465.1 uncultured Gammaproteobacteria bacterium | reverse complement strand
AAATGCACGGCAATGAATCAACAGCAACACGTGCCCTATTTGATTTATTACATTTTATTGGCGCTCAGCAAGAAAACGTTCGAGTTAAAAATATGTTGAATGCATTGCGCATTCATATTATTCCAATGCTTAATCCTGACGGCGCTCAAGTGTTTCAGCGCGAGAACGCGTTAGGGATAGATCTGAATAGAGATGCGTTACGCCTTGTTTCTCCAGAAGCACAAACCCTTAAGCGTGTAAGAGATAGTCTTGATGCTGACTACGGATTTAATCGACTTAAACCCATATTTCCACGGAACGACCAGTCGCACGGGTGCGCCGTTTTGAGGCGGCAGCGCCTGCCCATACATTCCCACCGCCAGAAAACACAGGTCATGCATCGCTTCGTCCATGCGGAGCCCTTCTTGGTACGGCCACTGGATGGTAGAGAAGCGGCTGCGCTGACCGGGCATTTGCTCCGGGTCGACCAAGGTTTCGAAGGCCACGTATTTAGCATTACCCCGGGGTTCAAACTGGGCAAGCACACGGTTTAGCGGCACGCCGATAAAGGGCAGCACCATCGACCAGGCCTCAACGCAGCGGAAACGGGTGATCCGTTCTTGCAGTGCTAGCCCTCGGATCAAGGCCTCAAGATCGACCTCACCGGTTTTGTTCGCCTCGCCTGAAACCGTGACTTTCCAGGGGTCGGTGACAAAGTCTTGGGCATTGCGCACCGGATCGCCCTTGTCGGTGCCGAACTCGTAAAAGTTGTTGTATCGGGTGCCGACGTCGTACGGCGTGATGCCTTTGCGGTTTGAGGTGTCGCGCTGTGAACCAGCAAGCGCCGGCCGCATCCACTCGGGGCCGGGGTACTCGAGCGGCGTGTCATCGGCAAACGCTGAGATACCGGATAAACCGATCCCCAGACCGGCCCCGGCCATCAGCACTTTGCGCCGGTGCCAAATTTCAGGGGGTGTCACTTGATGTTCGAGGGGGTGCTTGTTCGTCATGGGCTCTCCTTGTGAACCTATGACCTAGCCTACTGCATTCAGTTCCCGGAACGCATCCGGGCGAGGGCCCACTCAACGGGACCACTGAGCAGGTAAATCGTGGCTGCAAGGAGCAACACACGCGGTGGGTCGAGGGAAATCACGGCGTAGACAACAACCACGGCCGCCAAGGCGACAAAGGGTACTTTGCTGCCCGGATCCAGTTCTTTGAAGCTACGGTAATTAACGTTACTAACCATCAACCCGCCCAACAACGCCGTCAGCGGCATGTAGAGCATCAGCCAGTCGCGCCCATCAACAGCCAACTCACCCAAGCTCCAGGTCAGCGCGGCCAGCAAACCGGCGGCGGCGGGCGAAGCCAATCCAGTGAAGAATCGTTTGTCAGCACTTTCAGTTTGAACGTTAAAACGTGCCAGCCGTAATGCGGTCCCAGCAACGTAAATAAACGATGCTATCCAGCCCGCTTTACCTCCGTACTGGAGCGCAAAGGAAAACGACAAGATGGCTGGAGCGACGCCAAAAGCGACCATGTCCGAGAGCGAGTCGAATTGGACGCCAAATTCAGATTGGGTATTGGTCATACGCGCGACCCGCCCATCCATACCGTCCAAAACGCCTGCAATGATGATGCTAACAGCGGCGACCACAAACAGCCCATTTTCAGGGGTCGCACGCATGGCGTTGACGATGCTGTAAAAGCCCGCCAACAAAGCCGCTGTCGTAATCAGGTTCGGCAGCAAGTAGATCCCCCGGCGCTGAGCGCGCCGGTCAACCGTTGCGGGCTGCTTGTCTGCCGGCATAGCTTAGTTCTTTGACTTGTCGACCAGTGCGTTTGCGCTGATCCAAGGCATCATGGCACGCAGCTTAGCACCGGTCTCTTCGATCGGATGGGCTGCGTTATTACGACGGCGAGCCGTCATTGACGGATAGTTTGTCGCGCCTTCACTGATGAACATCTTAGCGTACTCGCCGTCCTGGATGCGCTTCAGTGCGTTGCGCATAGCCTGGCGGCTTTCTTCGTTGATGACTTCAGGGCCGGTCACGTATTCGCCGTACTCAGCGTTGTTGGAGATCGAGTAGTTCATGTTGGCGATGCCGCCTTCGTACATCAAATCAACGATCAACTTGAGTTCGTGCAAGCACTCGAAGTATGCCATTTCAGGCGCGTAACCCGCTTCGGTCAGCGTTTCAAAGCCCATCTTAACGAGCTCAACCGCGCCACCACACAAAACGGCCTGCTCGCCGAACAAGTCGGTTTCAGTTTCGTCTTTGAAGGTGGTTTCGATGATGCCAGTACGACCGCCACCGATGGCTGAAGCGTATGACAGCGCGACTTCTTTGGCGTTGCCAGAAGCGTCTTGCTGGATCGCGATCAAGTCGGGGATACCACCGCCTTTGACGAATTCGCTACGAACGGTATGACCCGGAGCCTTGGGCGCGATCATCACGACATCTAGGTCAGCGCGCGGCACAACCTGGTTGTAGTGGATGCTGAAGCCGTGGGCGAATGCCAGCGTGGCACCTGACTTAACGTTGGGTTCGATTTCGTCACGGTACAGAGCGCCTTGGAACTCATCCGGGGTCAAAATCATGATCAGGTCGGCCTGGGCAACGGCGGTCGCCACGTCTGCCACTTTCAAACCAGCACTTTCGGCCTTAGCACGCGAGGCGCTGCCTTCGCGCAGACCGACGGTCACGTCGACGCCCGAGTCGTGCAGGTTGCAGGCGTGGGCGTGGCCTTGTGAGCCGTAACCGATGATAGACACTTTGCGGCCCTTGATCAGGGACAGGTCACAGTCTTTGTCGTAATAAACTTTCATTTTTTGATTTCCAAATCGAGGGTTTATAGAGCGAGCGTTCGCTCACCGCGCGCAATACCGCACACGCCTGTGCGGACCACTTCCATAATGGCGACCGAGCCTACGGCTTCGATAAATGCGTCCAGCTTGTCCGAGCTTCCGGCTAACTGGACGGTGTAGGCAGTGGGTGTTACGTCAACCACCTGCCCACGGAAGATATCAGCCGTACGTTTGACTTCGGCGCGCTGAGCGCCGGTGGCTTTAATCTTGATCAGCATAAGTTCGCGCTCGATGTGCGCGCCCTCAGACAGATCGACCAACTTAACCACATCAATCAGCTTGTTGAGCTGCTTGGTGATTTGCTCCACCACACGGTCGTCACCGATGGTGGTTACGGTCAAGCGCGACAAGGACGGGTCATCCGTTGCCGCGACGGTCAAACTTTCAATGTTATAGCCGCGCTGGGAAAACAGGCCCGTAACGCGACTGAGTGCCCCGGGGGCGTTTTCCATCAGGACTGAAATGATGTGCCGCATTAGGTGCGCTCCGTCTTACTAACCCACATATCACGCATGGATCCCGTTGCAATTTGCATGGGATACACGTGCTCGGACGGGTCGACCAAAATATCCAAGAACACCAACTTGTCTTTCAAGGCGAAGCATTCTTCCATCACTGTCTTGAGCTGACTCGGATCGCTGACCCGCATACCAACGTGCCCGTAGGCTTCCGCCAGCTTGACGAAATCGGGCAGCGAGTCCTGGTAGGTGGATGCCGAATAACGACCACCGTACTGCATGTCCTGCCACTGGCGAACCATGCCGAGCGCTTCGTTGTTGATGTTAATAATCTTAATGGGCAGTCCGTATTGGGCACAGGCTGAGAGTTCCTGGATGCACATTTGAATACTACCCTCGCCCGTGACCACGGCCACGGGGGAGTCGGGGTGTCCGAACTGAACACCCATCGCCGCCGGCAAACCAAAGCCCATGGTCCCGAGGCCACCGGAGTTAATCCACTGGCGCGGCTTTTTGTACTTGTAGTACTGGGCCGCGAACATTTGGTGCTGCCCGACATCGGAGCAGATAAAGGCATCGCCGCCGGTGACTTCATACAGCGTACGGACCACGTCCTGCGGCATGATCATGTCAGGGTTGCGAACGTAACGATCACCCGTCCATAGGCCATGGTCAGCGCGCCAGCCGTCGATCTGTTTCCACCACGCCTTGAGCGCTTCGCCGTTTTCGGCTTTGGGCAGTTCGTCCAGCATCGCGAGCATGTCCGCGAGCACCGACTTGGTCGGGCCAACAATCGGAACTTCCACTTCGCTGATGGTCTTCTGGATTGACGCCGGATCGATATCAATATGAATGAACTTCGCGCCGGGGCAGAATTTGTCAGGGTCGTTGGTCACGCGAT
>CAKZQE010000030.1 GCA_937139465.1 uncultured Gammaproteobacteria bacterium | reverse complement strand
GACCCGACCGATGTTGAGCTGATGATGTTCGCCCAAGCCAACTCAGAGCACTGCCGTCATAAAATTTTCAACGCCAGTTGGACGCTGGACGGCCAACCCCAGGACAAGTCCCTGTTCCGGATGATTCGTGACACCCATGCTGCCGCGCCCGAGGGGGTATTGAGCGCCTACAGCGATAACGCCGCGGTGGTCGAGGGGTTCGATGCCCAGCGCCTGTGGCCGAATACCGATGGCCTCTACCAAACCCACGCCGAATCAGCGCCGATGCTGATGAAAGTCGAGACGCACAACCACCCCACCGCGATCAGCCCCTTTGCTGGCGCGGCCACCGGCGCCGGCGGCGAGATTCGTGACGAAGGCGCCACCGGCGAAGGCGCAAAACCCAAGGCGGGTTTGACCGGGTTCACGACCTCGCACTTGCGTATCCCCGGTAGCGTCCAGCCCTGGGAAGGGGCGGAGTCGAAACCGGAGCGTATTGCCTCACCGCTGAACATCATGCTTGAGGGTCCCATTGGCGGTGCCAGCTTCAACAACGAGTTTGGCCGACCCAACCTGTGCGGCTATTTCCGCGACTTTGAATGGAATGAGTGGGGCTACCACAAGCCGATCATGCTGGCCGGAGGAATCGGCACGGTGCGCCCGCAGCACGCGGTCAAATCCGAATTTGCCGCTGGCAGCTTGCTGGTGGTTTTGGGTGGCCCGGGCATGCTTATCGGCCTGGGTGGCGGTGCCGCCAGTTCGGTGGCCTCGGGGGATTCGTCCGCGGATTTGGATTTCGCCTCGGTTCAGCGCGGTAACCCAGAAATGGAACGTCGCTGTCAGGAAGTGATCGACCAGTGCTGGCGCCTGGGTGCGGACAACCCAATCGCGTTTATTCATGACGTCGGTGCCGGCGGCCTGTCCAACGCATTGCCGGAGCTGGTCAAAGACGGCGGCACCGGCGGCCGGTTTGATATTCGCAAGGTCTTGCTGGACGAGCCGGGCATGAGCCCGCTGGAAATCTGGTGTAACGAATCCCAGGAGCGCTATGTGATGGCGGTGGAGCCGGAGAACCTGGCGCGCTTTCAGGCGATCTGTGCCCGAGAGCGCTGCCCCAGCGCAGTGATTGGCGAGGCCACCGAAGAACTCCACTTGTCCGTCAGTGACAGCGAGTTTGATAACGCGCCGGTCGACCTGCCGATGTCGGTATTGTTCGGTAAAGCCCCTAAAATGCAGCGCGATGTCATTCGTCAGGCGATTGCCCACCGGGCATTATCGCTGGCGCCAACCCCGGCAGAGGCACTGGAGCGAG
>CAKZQE010000029.1 GCA_937139465.1 uncultured Gammaproteobacteria bacterium | reverse complement strand
TTCGGAAAAATACTTCACTTATAACAATATTCGCCAGCCAAATCGAAATCGACTCTTATGGCGTGACAAGTCAGTAGACGGCCTGAAAACAGGGCATACAGACGAGGCTGGTTACTGTTTGGTGTCATCCGCCGTACGCAACGGCATGCGATTGATTTCCGTTGTCATGGGCACCAAGAGCACCCAATCGCGCGAGCAGGAAACGGCGAAGCTGCTGAATTATGGATTCCGTTTCTTTGAAGGGGTATCGCTGTTTCAAGCGGGCCAGACTCTGGACACCCAAGCCCGGGTGTGGGGCGGCGAGCAAGACGCGGTGGCGCTGGGTCCGCGCGATCCGGTTTACCTGACGCTGCCCAAAGGCGCCCGGGAGAGCCTGACGGTGTCTCTGGACTTGCAGGCCGAGTTGATCGCGCCGATTAGCCAGGGCCAAGAACTGGGCACGCTGTCCGTCACGCTGGAAGGCGAGACTTTGGCGCAGGTCCCGGTGATTGCGACGCAGGCAGTGGCGGATGGCTCATTGGTTAAGCAGGCCATGGACTGGGTATTGCGCGCGGTTCAGTAATCGCGACTAAGGAATTGGATATGACAGAAGAATTTACCGCCCCGAAAATCGAGTTTCCGCTGGATTATGGCATCAAGGTCGTCGCCAACGCGGCCGATGGTTTTCAGGTGTCGATGGAAGCCATCGTGCGCACCCATGACCCGAGCTTTGATACCAGCACTATGGTGATAAGTGCCTCAAAAAACGGCAATTACATCTCGTATCGGATGCGTATCTGGGCCACCGGTGAAGCACAACTAAAAGCCATGTTCGAAGACCTGAAAGCCACGGGCGAGGTTCATTTCGTACTGTGATTCCGCTGCATTGGCGGGGGGAGCAGCCGTACCAGTCCTGCTGGGATGACATGCGCGCCTGGGTTGATTCGGATCAGCCTGACCAAATCTGGGCGGTCGAGCACCCGCCGGTCTACACCCAAGGCCAGGCCGGCAAGCCTGAACACCTGCTGTTTCCCGGCGACATTCCCGTGGTTCAGACCGACCGAGGTGGCCAAGTCACCTATCACGGCCCGGGCCAGCTGATCCTGTATCCGCTGATTGATATAAAAAAAGCCCGCATCGGCGTGCGCGATTTGATCACGGCACTGGAGCAGTCCGTGGTTGACGCGCTTGGCCATCGCGGCATTTATGCCAGCGCCCGCAGCCGCGCCCCGGGGGTCTATGTCGGTGCCGCTAAAATTAGCTCCCTCGGTCTCAGGGTGCGAAAGGGGCGAAGTTTTCATGGCATCGCATTGAACGTTGATATGGACCTGTCGCCATTTGGCGGTATCAACCCATGCGGCTACCAGTCCTTACCCATGATCGATGCGCGCCGTTTGGGGGTGGCTGATCTGGATGGGCTAAAGCGAGCCTGGCCACGGCATCTGATTCGCCAGTTGGTTGCACTAGGGTACTAGTTTTGCCGGCATGGTCGGGCTGTTAATTGACCGTTCTTGGCCCAAACTTGGGGGGTGATTGAAACCCAAGGAAACCTCACATGACGAAAACCCTATTGGCCGTATTGGTCGGCTCCATGACCCTGTCTGGCGCGGCGTTGGCCGAAGCCGAACTCAGCGTTGGCGCTGGCATCATCAACTTCGACGGCGACCGCAATGTCGATAATGATGTGATTGGCAAGCTTGGCCTGGGTTATCGCTATCCCGAAAGCCCCTTTGGTGCCGAGTTGTCCTACAGCGCCGCCAGTGCTGAAACACCCAGTAATGCCTCATTCGACGCCAGCATGTTCCAGCTCGATGGCCTGTATCACCTGGCCACCGAAGGCGCGCTGACGCCATACCTCAGTGCAGGTATCGGCGAAATGCGCACCGAAGCCAGCGGCGGCGCGAAAAACAGCGACTCACTGTTCAGCTTAGGTGGTGGTGTTAAGTACGCTCTGAGCGAAGCGCTGGACCTGCGTGCGGACCTGCGCGGCCTGCGCACTGACGATGCCAACGCGACTGACGTCGTGGCGACCTTGTCGATGGTGTTTGGCCTTGGTGGCAAAGCCATGATGGAAGCCCCCATGGTCGCTGACACCGACGGTGACGGCGTCAATGACGACATGGACGTGTGCCCGGCCACACCGGCAGGTGCTGTGGTTGATGGCAGCGGCTGTGAGCTGGATGAAGACCGCGACGGCGTCGTCGACAGCAAAGACGACTGCCTGGGAACTGCGCCTGGACTGTCGGTTGATGCGAAAGGTTGCCCGGTGCTGGAAAGCGAAATCGTCACCATTAACTTGGATGTTGAATTCGACACCAACAAGGCCACCATCAAGGCAGGGTACACGGATGACATCAACGGCTTGGCGACCTTCCTGAGTGAATACCCCAACACCCGTGTGTTGCTCGGTGGCCACACCGACAGCGTCGGTTCGGAAGCGGCTAACCTTGTGCTGAGCCAGAAGCGCGCCGACGCCGTGAAGCGTGCATTGGTTGTACGTGGTGTCCAGAGTGACCGCATTGATGCCAAAGGATTCGGTGAATCTAAGCCGATCGCGGACAACATGACCGCAGCCGGTCGTGAACAGAACCGCCGTGTGGTAGCTTCAGTCAGCGCGGTGAAGAAAACCTTCAAGATGGCGAAGTAAGTCTCAACTCGCCGGGGTTCGCGCCCCGGCAATTTTCAGCGCCAGCTGGCTCAGTGAGAGCCACGCTGGCGTTGTGTTTTGGCCCTTGATCGATCGATCAACTCGCAGGGCCTGCTGGCTTAACGCCAATACCGCATTATCACTGAGTCGCTTGGCGGCACCGGCCAAACGGTCCCGTTGCATTGGGTAGGTTTGGATGGCGGCAACGCCGGCGCGCAACCCACCGGGATGACTCTTGATGTCCGCTAGTAGTGCGACGTCTCGTGCGATCAGTCGCAGTACACCAAAGGCGTCGGCGCCCTCGGATTCCAAGGTGGCGAGGATGCGGCTGACCTTGTCGACCTGTCCATTTAGTGCCGCCTCGCTTAAATCAAACACCGTGTAGCGGGCACTCTCTGCGGTAATCCGTGCGACATCGGCATCGCTCAGGGGCTGGCCGTCGAAGAATAGAAACAGCTTTTGGATTTCCTGGCGCGCAGCCAGTGGGTTGCCTTCAACCCGCAGCAGCAATGCGTCAAAGCCTTCCCGCGTCAGCCCAAGGCCCTGATTGCGGACTTCACCGGCCAACCATTTGCCAAACTTGTCGGCGTAAATCTTCGGGCAACTGACGACCCAACCGTCGCTGGCAATGCGTTTGTACCAGGCTTTGTTGTTCTGACCCTTATCGAGTTTCGGGGCGGACACCAGCAGGCACTTTTCCGGGGACGGGTCGTCGAGGTAGTGATTGAGCGCGGCTTCGGCGCGGGCGTCGAGTTTGCCTTTGGCCAGTCGGAGTTCCACCAGCGTCGTTGTGGCAAATAGGGACATGCCCGAGCGCGCCTGCGCGAGGCGGCCCCAATCAAATCCCGGTCCGGCGTCCAAGACCTCGCGCTCGTAGCCGGCGGCGGTGGCGGCGGCACGAATGCGGTCCGTGGACTCGATGCGCAGTAAGGTCTCCTCGCCTTCAACGAGGACCACAGCCGGTAGGCTGCCGCGCAGTTGCTCGGGCAGTTTTTCCGGACTGATTTTCACTCAGGGCGTCTCACGGGTTGGCGGCGCTGAAGCCGTCGTTTGCCGCCGCGTATAAGCGGTCAAACATCAACCGTGTGAGGTCCTGCAATAAGGCCTCACCGCGCTGGCGCTCCAGGTCCGCGTCCAGGGTATCGCTGTTGCCGTCCAGCAGGACCAGCAATGCATCGCGGCGCAGTGTTTCTGGGCCCACCAGGTAGCGCTCGTCGTCGCGGCTCAACCCCCAAATCAGGGTGGCGCGGAGCTCGTACTCGGTGCGATCGGAAAAGTCGCTCAGTTCACGTCGTTCAATACTCATGGTGTCGATGACTAGCCGGAAGGCGTCCCCATCCAGATCACGGGTTTTAATGGCGTCTGCGAGAATCTTCGCCGGCGTTCCGTAGGGGTCGGTGATTACGACCTGCACGCCACCGTCCAGTGCCGCTGGTGCCTGTCCGCCGCTGTCCAGGCCCACGAGCTGGTAGCCGCAGCCACCGAGCAGCATCGCTAGCACCAGCCAGACACGCATCAATTGGCCACCAGGTTGACCAATCGGCCCGGCACGACAATCACTTTGCGCAGGGTCACGCCATCGAGGAATTTGGCGACGTTGGGTTCAGCCAAAGCCGCCGCCTCGGCGCTCGCCTTATCGACGTCCACGGGCATCTGCATTTTCGCTCGTACCTTGCCGTTGACCTGTACCACCATCTCGATGGTGTCACGGACCAACGCGCTCTCGTCCAGCTCAGGCCAGGGTGCATCAATGATCAAATCATCGTGCCCCAGCGTTTCCCAGAGCGCCTGTGTGGCGTGGGGCACGAAGGGCGCCAACATCCGCAGGGCCATACTGATGGCTTCATCGCGGGCCTCGCGGGAACCCTGGTGGGCGACGATGGCGTTGGTGAGCTCCATGATCGATGCGATCGCGGTGTTGAAGTGCAAGCGCTCGCCCAGGTCGTGGGTGACTTTTTGCAGGGTCTCATGGGCCTTGCGGCGCAGCGCCGCGTCGTCGCCATTGCCCGGTGTGAACTCGGCATTTACGGCGTTCCACAGACGGCGAATAAAGCGCTGGGCCCCGGCGACACCGTCGTCTGACCATTCCAGGGTCTGCTCCGGCGGCGCTGCAAACATGGTGTACAAGCGCACCGTGTCAGCACCCCAGGCATCAATGGTGGACTGGGGATCGATGCCGTTGTTTTTCGACTTCGACATCTTGGTGACGCCACCCTCAGTTACGGGCTGGCCATCGGCCGTTAGGATGTAGCCACTGACCTTGCCGTCGCTGTCGGTGACGGCTTCCACCTCGGTCGGGTTGAACCACACCTTGCCGCCGTTGTCTTGCAGCCGGTAGAACGACTTGGCCAACACCATGCCCTGGGTCAGCAAGCGTTTGAACGGCTCGTCACAATCGACCAGTCCCTCGTCACGCATGATTTTGTGGTAGAAGCGCGCGTACAGCAGGTGCAGGATCGCGTGCTCGATGCCGCCGACGTAAAGATCGACTGGCAGCCAGTATTTGGCGCGCTCATCCAACATGGCGTCCGCATCGGCGCAGGCGTAGCGGGCGAAATACCAGCTCGACTCCATAAAGGTGTCGAAGGTGTCGGTGTCACGCTCAGCCGGGTTGCCGTCGCTGTCGACGGTTTGGATAAACGACTGGTCTTTTTTCAGCGGGCTACCGGAGGCGTCAAACTCGGTGTACTCAGGCAACACAACCGGCAGTTGATCTTCGGCCACGGGTTCGATGCTGCCATCGGCTTTGTGAATCACGGGCACCGGGCAGCCCCAGTAGCGCTGGCGCCCCACACCCCAGTCACGCAGGCGGTAGTTGACGGTCACTTCACCCTTGCCGTCGGCGGCCAGCGCTTCGGCGATCGCGGTGAAGGCGTCTTTGAAGTTCAAACCGTCAAAGTCACCTGAATTAATCAGGCGCCCGGTTTTTAGGGTCCAGGGGCGGGCACTGATGTCGTAGTCAGGATCATCATCAATGGGTTCGACCACGGCCTTGATGGGCAGTTGGTACTGGGTGGCGAATTCATAGTCGCGTTCATCATGGGCGGGGACAGCCATGACCGCACCGGAGCCGTATTCGATCAGGACAAAGTTGGCGACCCAAATCGGCAGCGCCTCGCCAGTGATCGGGTGGGCCACGGTCAGGCCCGTGTCCATGCCTTTCTTTTCGGCTTTGGCCATGTCTGCTTCGGCAGTCTTCATCTGGCTGCATTCGTGCAAGAAGGCCTTCAGAGCCGGATTGTTTTCCGCCATTTCCAGTGCCAGCGGGTGCTGCGGCGCCACGCCCACGTAGGTCGCCCCCATCAAGGTGTCGGGGCGGGTGGTGTAGACCTCGAGCTGCTCGTCACGGCCATTAACGGCAAACCGGAACGTCAGACCCTCGCTGCGGCCGATCCAGTTGCGCTGCATGGTTTTGACTTGCTCAGGCCAGTCAACCCCGTTCAGGTCGTCCAGCAGCTGTTCGGCGTAGTCGGTGATGCGGATGAACCACTGATCAATTTCGCGCCGCTCAACCGGTGCGCCACTGCGCCAACCGCACCCGTCGATGACTTGCTCGTTGGCTAATACGGTTTGATCCACCGGATCCCAGTTGACCACGGCCTTTTTGCGGTAGGCCAGGCCAGATTTGATCATTCGGGTGAACAGCCACTGCTCCCAGCGGTAGTAATCGGGTTGGCAGGTGGTGACTTCGCGATCCCAATCGTAGGCAAAGCCCAGGGCTTTGAGCTGGTCGCGCATGTTGTCGATATTGTCGTAGGTCCAACCAGCCGGCGCGCTCTCGTTAGCGATCGCTGCGTTTTCCGCGGGCATACCAAAGGCGTCCCAGCCCATTGGTTGCAGCACCTGTTTACCGAGCATGCGCTGGAATCGGCTGACGACGTCGCCAATGGTGTAGTTGCGCACGTGCCCCATGTGCAACTTGCCGCTGGGGTAGGGCAGCATGCTCAGGCAATAGTATTTTTCTTTGCTCGGGTCTTCGGTGACGTTGAAGCTGCCGGCTTCGTTCCAGCGCGCTTGAACGCGGGCTTCAATGGACTGCGGATCGTAACTTTGCATGGAGGGGTCTGGGCCGATGATGAATCAGCGCACAGTCTAGCGGTCGCGGCCCTTGGAGGGTAGCGTTGGACGACGGCTAGCGGTGACTAAGTTCGCCAGTATCAGTGCGACAGCGATGCCCCACACCGGCCAGGGTCCCCACAGACTGTAAAGCGTGCGCGTGGTTGCCGGCACAAAGGAGTCGTCCAGGTGCCCAATTGCGTAGTTTTCCAGCCGCGCGCTGATGCGACCTTGGGCGTCAATCACGGCGGTGACGCCATCATTGGTGGCCCGCACCATCGGTAGCCCCAGTTCCAGCGCCCGCATCTGAGCCATCTGAAGGTGCTGGTCCCGGGCGATGCTGTCGCCAAACCAGGCGTCGTTACTGACACTGACGAGCACCTGAGCGTCGGTCGCGCCCTGCCAGGCAAGCAGCGGGTAGGCCACTTCGTAGCAGATCAGCGCGCCAATGGTTACGCCGCCGGCGCTCAAGCGCTGCGCGCCCTGCCCGGGGACAATGGTCGATAGCGGCAAGTCGAAAAAGTCGATCAGCCCGCGTAGCGCGCCCTCCAGCGGGACGTATTCGCCAAAAGGCACCAGCCGCTGTTTCAGGTGCTGGCCACTGGCGGCACCCACCCCATCGATGGCGTTGTAGTAACGGCGAGTGCGATCGGGCTCGGCCTCGATCAAGCGCCCGGCAAACAGCGCGAGGTCCGGCCGCTGGCGCGCCATTTCATCAAAGTACGCATCCGCTTCGGCACCCAGCAGGGGCAGGGCGTTTTCACTCCACACCACCCAATCAGTGTCAGCGGTGAGGGTTGGCATTAGGTGACGCTCGATGATGCGATCGCGCCAGGCCGGGTTCCATTTTTCGTTGGCAGGAACGCTCGATTGAATCAGCCGCACCGTGACGGGCTCGGCCGTGCTGATGGGTGGCGTTGGGCTGTACCAGGCCATCCCGGCGAGGGCGGGCGCCAGCGCCCACCAACCGCGCCAGTGATGCAGGGCCACCGCCATCACGGCCGCCAGCGCGCTCAGGCCGTAGACGCCAACCAGCGCGCCCAGGTGCCCCCAGGGCGATGGCATGAGACCGTACCCGGCGAATAACCACGGAAACCCCGTAAAGGCAAAGGTGCGCAGCAGCTCGGTCACCACCACCAGTGCGGGGAAGGTCAGCCAGGGGTTGATCGGTGAAAGGCGCCGGTAAAGCCAGCCTGCGACCGCAAAGGTCGCGGCCAGGACGCTGATAAAACCGACCTCCAATAGCACTGCAATGGGCAGTGGGGTGGCACTGATGGTGACCATGCTGACCCAGATCCAGTGTGCGCCGGAACCAAATAAGCCCAGGCCGTAGGCAAAGCTGCCCGCGACCGGGTCACGCTTGAGGGCCACTAGCCACAGGGCAAGGCCGAGCGGCAAGCACCACCACAACTCAAACGGCGCCAGGCTGAGGGTCTGTAGCACGCCGCCTGTCGCGGCCAATGCCCAACCCCCAAGGGTGTTAGGCGGTGGTAGCTTCAACCCGGGCGACCTTGAACAGGTGGACGCGGCGGTTGTCGGCGTTGGTCACTTCAAAGCGCAGGCCAGCCACCACGACCGCCTCGTCGCACTTGGGTACGTGGCCAAATGCGTGCATGACGATGCCGCCGATGGTGTCAAATTCGTCATCGGCGAAGTCAGTGCCCATGGCTTCGTTGAAGTCTTCAATTTCCAGGCCGGCTTTGACCATAAAGACCCCGTCGCCCAAGTCACGCACCGCGTCGTCGTCATCGGTGTCGTGCTCGTCTTCGATGTCGCCAACGATCTGTTCAAGGACGTCTTCAATGGTGACCAGGCCGGCAAATTCGCCGAACTCGTCGACCACCAAGGCCATGTGAAAGCGCTGGTCGCGAAATTCGCGCAGCAAGGTATCCAGGCGCTTGGATTCAGGCACAAAGCGCGCCGGACGCGCGACTTCCTTGAGGGCGAAGTCCTCAACGCCCTTGGCGGTCACCAACAGCGGCAATAGGTCCTTGGCCAACAACACGCCAATCACGTCGTCCGACCCGTTGACTACCGGAAAGCGCGAATGCGAGGAGTCAATCACCCGCGGCATGAATTCGGCCAAGGGCTCATGGGCGTGGATTTCGACCACTTGCGCGCGCGGGATCATGACATCGCGCACCTGCATCTCGGACACCTGAAGGGCGCCCTCGATGATACTGAGCACCTCGGCGTTCAGCAGGTTGCTCTGGTGCGCCTGGCGCAGTACGTCTAGCAGTTCTTCGCGGTCCTGCGGGTCTGGGTTCAGGGCCTTGTAGACACGGTTTACGAGGTTACGGGTCATAGGGGTCTCCCAATCCGTGGGCCGCTAGTAGCTGGCGCTCGAGGGCTTCCATTTCGTTGGCTTCGTCGTCGTCAATGTGGTCATACCCACGCAGGTGAAGCACGCCATGCACCAGCATGTGCGCCCAGTGGTGACTCAGGTCTTTGTTTTGTTCCGCCGCTTCCCTGGCGATAACGGCGGGGCACAGGGCGATATCACCTAGTAACGGCACATCGACGCCCGGCATGGCCTCGAACGGGAATGACAGCACGTTCGTTGAGCGATCTTTGCCGCGAAATTCGCGGTTTAGGGCCTGCATGTCAGGCTCGGACAGCAGTTGTACGGACAATTCGGTGTCCGCCGCCAATGCCGGCGTTTGGTCTAGCTCGCCTGAGGCCCATTCGGCCCAGGCGATGATCGAGTCGGGTTCGGGGGTGTCATGCTCGGCCGACTCGAGGCCGTCACTTTGAACGTCAACTATCACGGCACGTCCTTGCGGTCGTAGGCTTCGACAATGCGTTGCACCAGGGGGTGGCGGACCACGTCTTTGCTGGCAAAGCGCGTGATGCCAATGCCTTCGACACCGTCTAGCAGTTCAAGGGCATTCATCAGCCCCGAGGCCTGCGCTTTGGGTAGGTCAATTTGGCTGGGGTCACCGGTGATGACGGCTTTTGAACCAAAGCCGATACGCGTCAGGAACATTTTCATCTGTTCACGCGTGGTGTTCTGGCTTTCGTCCAAAATGATGTACGCATCGTTCAATGTTCGGCCGCGCATAAACGCCAGGGGGGCCACTTCAATGACCTGACGTTCGATCAGGCGGCCGACCTGCTCGAATCCGAGCATTTCGTAGAGCGCGTCATAGAGCGGGCGCAGGTAGGGGTCGACTTTTTGGGCCAGGTCGCCAGGCAGGAACCCAAGCTTTTCGCCAGCTTCAACCGCGGGACGCACCAGCAGAATTCGGCGCACCTGATCTTGCTTCAGTGCCTCGGCGGCGCAGGCGACAGCCAGCCATGTTTTCCCGGTGCCGGCGGGGCCGATGCCAAAGGAAATGTCGTGCTTTTTGATCGACTCGACGTAGCCGCGTTGATTTTCACCCCTCGGACGCACCGACAATTTTGGCGTCTGGATAAGGGAGCTATCGCCGGGGTCATCGTTTTTGGCAAACACCGTTTCAATGCGGGCTTCTTGCAGTACCAGGTGTATGTCCTCTGGGCCAACGTCACGGTTGGTCTCGGTTGACTGGTAGACGCGGCCGAGTATGTCCGCACCCACGTCAGTCACATCCACGGGACCGGTGACCTCGAACCGGTTACCCCGTCCGCGAATCTCGACCCCGAGGCGGCGCTCGAGAAGTTTGATGTTTTCGTTGGGCAAGCCGCAGAGGGCGTGAAGGCGATTAGCGTCTTCGGGTTGGAGGTCAACCCGACGCGTGATGGTGTCTGAGCTCAATGGGGCACTTCATTAGTGGGCATGGGCGAAGCATAACCCGAGTGATTGACAATGCAACTAACGCTTAACAGAGGGGTCCACCAAGGTTCCTCGCAACGAGTTCGGGAGCGCTTCACCGATCAACACATCGGTGAAATGACCGATCATGCCGCGGTCGTCACAGGCGAAATTGACCACACGATTATTTTCCGTGCGGCCCTGCAGCTGGCCAGGGTCTTTTTTCGAGACACCCGTGACCAAGACCGACTGTGTGGTGCCGACCATGGTGTGGCTGATTTCGGCCGCCATGCCGGCGATGCGCGTTTGCAAGATTGATAAACGCTGCTTTTTGACCTCGGCGGGGACGTCATCGGGCATGTCCGACGCGGGTGTGCCGGGGCGGCGGCTATAAATAAAGCTGAAGCTGTGATCAAAACCGATCTGCTCGATTAGCTTCATGGTGTCCTCGAAATCCTTGTCCGTTTCGCCGGGGAAGCCGATGATAAAGTCCGACGACAGGCTGATGCCGGGGCGGGCTTTGCGCAGCGCGCGAATTTTTGACTTGTATTCAATCGCGGTGTGGCCGCGTTTCATCTGCGCCAGGATGCGATCGGAGCCTGACTGAACCGGCAAGTGCAGATGACTGACCAGCTCGGGTACGGTGGCGAAGGCATCAATCAAATCGTCGGTAAACTCGACCGGGTGCGATGTGGTGAAGCGAATTCGATCGATCCCGTCAATCGCCGCCACGACCGTGATCAGGTCCGCCAAGCTTGCGGTGCCGCCGTCATGGGTCGCGCCGCGAAAGGCGTTGACGTTTTGGCCCAGCAGGTTGATTTCACGGACGCCCTGATCGGCCAGGCTCGCGCACTCGGCGACCACATCGTCAAAGGGGCGGCTGACTTCTTCGCCGCGGGTGTAGGGCACCACGCAAAAGGTGCAGTATTTCGAGCAGCCTTCCATGACCGAGACAAAGGCGCTGGCGCCCTCGACTTTTGGCTCGGGCAGGTTGTCGAACTTTTCAATTTCCGGGAAGGTCACGTCCACGACTTTTTCGTGTTTGGCCGCGGCATTGACCATGGCTGGCAGGCGGTGCAGCGTTTGCGGCCCGAACACCATGTCGACATAGGGCGCGCGCGATTGGATCGCCGCGCCTTCTTGGCTCGCAACGCAGCCGCCGACACCGATCACCAATTCAGGGTTCTTTTCCTTCAATGGACGCAGCCGTCCGAGTTCGCTGAAGACTTTTTCCTGGGCCTTTTCGCGAATCGAACAGGTGTTAAGCAAGATCACATCGGCGTCGTCTGGGCTGTCCGTCAGGGTCAGGCCGTGGGACTCGCGCAGCGCGTCAGCCATACGGTTTGAATCGTATTCGTTCATCTGACAGCCGTGGGTCTTGATGTACAGCTTTTTAGACATGCGTGCGCTCTTGATTGCTGGAAATTGAAGGCGCGAAGTATAAACGAAAGTACGGCTGCCTTGACGAGTCTTTCGGTAACTGGAATATTTGCGCCCCGCAATTTCCCCGAGCAATCATGAGCCTAAAAGCTGAGACCCCTCTGTACCGAGTGCTGTTCGTCAATCAGGACAAGGTATTTGAGATTTATGCGAAGCAAATTTACCAATCCGACCTTTACGGTTTTCTGGAGGTAGAAGAGCTGGTGTTCGGCGAGCGCTCAGCCTTGGTGGTTGATCCCAGCGAAGAAAAGCTCAAGGCCGAGTTCCAAGGCGTCAAGCGGACCTACATCCCGGTGCATGCGATTGTGCGTGTGGACGAGGTCGAGCGCGTGGGTGTCACCCGGGTTCGCGAGGGCAGCGCCAAGGTCACGCCGATCCATTTTGCCGCGCCCCGGGATTTCGACTAACCGGGCGTATTGGACCGCCGGACGGCTGTGATCGAGTCGTCGGTTTAGTCCGTTCAAGCCTCCGACACTTGGGTTGGCCATTGGGCCAGCCCATTTTGATTGGAGACCATTATGACCAAACTAACCGAAATCGAAGGCATCGGTCCGTCCTATGCCGCCAAGCTTCAAGCCGCCGGCATCGGCACCCAGGAAGCCCTGCTCAGCCACTGTTGCCGACCCTCGGGACGCAAGCGCCTGGCCAAGGAAAGCGGTATATCTGAAAAGCAGATATTGGCCTTTGTTAACCGTGCGGATTTGGCGCGGGTGCGAGGCATCGGCGAAGAGTATGCGGACTTGTTGGAGCACTGCGGCGTCGATACGGTCAAAGCCTTGGCCCGTCGTAATGCACAGAACCTGGTGATGCGCATGAATGATCTTAATGCGCAGCGCCGCTTAGTACGCGCGGTTCCTAGCGAAACCGCGGTAACGAATTGGATCAAGCAAGCGCGGGATCTACCCCGCGGCATTCACTACTGATCCGCTACAGGGTACCGGCGACCCGCTTGCCCCGCGAGAGCTCGACCATATCCATCAAGATATAGCCGGCCTCTCGCAGCCCCGCTTGCGTAATCACGTCCTGGGCGTCGCTGCGGGTGACTTCTTCGACTGCATCCAGCCCCTTCTCGGCGCGGCGCTGGTTTTCCAGATCCAGCAAGGCCAGCCGGCGCGCTTCAATCAGGGCCTTTCGCGATTCCAGGTTCAGTAAAATTTCAGTGTCCGCCAGTTGGGCGGCTTGCTCGGCGACGTGCTGGCGCCACCACACAAAGTCCGGATCGGCGTTTGAGCGCTGGTCATGCCGGCGCTGAAGCTCCGGGATCAGGGCACTGAAGTTATCAATGCGCCGGTACGGAGCCGGTGAAATTTCATCGTACGGCATGGCGCGATCCAGGCTGCCTTCGCCCATTTCTTCGGGATTAAATACC
>CAKZQE010000028.1 GCA_937139465.1 uncultured Gammaproteobacteria bacterium | reverse complement strand
TCCGGCGCCACCGAGTCGGATAACCTCGCCATCAAGGGGGTCGCCCACTTCTACCAGAAGAAAGGCAAGCACATCATCACTTCCAAGATCGAGCACAAGGCGGTCCTGGACAGCACTCGCCAGCTCGAGCGCGAAGGCTTCGAGGTCACCTACCTGGAGCCCGGCGAAGACGGCCTGATCACCCCGGCCCTGGTTGAAGCCGCCCTGCGCGACGGCCGGGTCAGCGAAAGCATGCTGTTCCACCCAGAGTACCGACGCATCCCCGGCACCGACCCGGTGCGCTTCACCACCGGCTTCGACGAGCTTTGCGATAAACTATTACCACCTCTGCAAGAGGCCGCCCTCGAAGCCAACGACTGGTTGATCTACATGATCGCGATCGACCCCGTCGGTTACGTGCCAACGCACAACAACAAGTTCTGCCAGCCGCTAACGGGCGACCCGAAAAAAGACCTGGCCGGCAACCGCACCAAGCGCATTTTTGAAGACCGTGTCGGGAAAACCGCAGGGACCCACGAGCGCGATCACATGATCTTGACCTACCGCCGCGACACCGGCGAAGTGCTCACCGACCTTTCCTGCCCCGTGTGGGTCAACGGTCGTCATTGGGGCGGCGTACGATGCGCCTACAGTCTAGCCTAGGCTTCGGTGGTCACGCCGTTTGACTGGACCTCAGCAATTCCTTTGAACGCATCAAATTGAGCGAGGAAGGCGTCGAGCACATCGGGATCAAACTGGGTCCCACGCCCCTCAAGCATAATCGCCTTGGCCGTTTCAAACGTCATCGCCGGCTTGTAGCAGCGGGCATTCACCAAGGCATCAAATACATCAGCCACCGCCATCAAACGCGCGGCTATCGGTATCTGCTCCCCGGCTAACGCATCCGGATACCCCTGACCATCCCACCGTTCGTGGTGCCAGCGGGCAATTTGCTTGGCATAGTGCAAAAACGGTAGACGACGATTCACCTGCCGTTCCGCACCCTCCAGCGCCTCGGCGCCCATCGCTGCATGGCGCTGCATGGTAGGCCACTGAGCGCCGGACAACGGCCCAGGCTTAAGCAGAATCTGATCTGGCACACCGACCTTTCCGATATCGTGCAGTGGCGCTGATTTCACAATCGATTCGATATTCACCGGGGTCAGCTCATGACCAAACCGGGGGTGCGACTTCAGATGTTCGGCCAGCAGTCGCACGTATGCCTGGGTCCGGGCGATATGCCGCCCGGTATCGCCATCCCTCGCCTCGGCCAGACCCGCTAGTGCGGCAATTGTCGCGGCCTGAGTGATTTCATTGTCAAGGACCCGTGCCTGCACCTTGGCTTCTAGGATTGCGTTTTCACGCTCCAATCGATTACGCCCTCGAGCCAGCTCAACTTGCGTCGCCACACGGGCACGAACCACGTTGGGCTGTAACGGCTTAGTAATGTAGTCAGCCGCACCCAGTGCCAGTCCTTTTTCTTCGTCCTCAATCGCGCCCATGCCGGTAATGAACACGACCGGAATTGACGCAAGCTCAGGCCGGCGCTTTAACGCTTCAAGCACTTCATAGCCGCTCATCCCAGGCATCCGAACATCGAGCAAAATTAAGCTAGGCCTTGGCGCCGATTGCGCGGCAACCAACCCATCCAACCCAGAGCTCTCAGTCGAGACGACGTAATGCGCACTCAACAATCGTCGCAGGCTTTCGCAGACGCTTTCGTCATCGTCGATGACTAGCACACGACTGGTCATTGGCCTGGCTTCTAGATCATTCAACCAGCTCGCCATGGGCACCTCTTAGTGAATCTGTGGTGCCCATTACGCGCCTCTGGCGCTTTGAGGTCAATATCGTTAGTACCAGAGTTCAGCGAGAAAGTTTTCAGCGCTTTCGCTCCGGTCATCGCCGAGGCAATAAAAAACCCCCAGGGGGCCGCGAGGCCCCACTGGGGGTCGTGTTAAAAGCCTGGCGCCGGCTCCGCCGCCCGGCCGGCAGCCTAGCTGCCGTCGCTTCACCCTCATTGACTGCCTCGCAGTCAATGCGCCTGCGGCACCGGGTTGCGCCCTACTCGAGAGTAGGGTAACCGTCCGGTCAGCACACCCTAGACAGCTTCGGCGTACTTAGCCTCGGTCAGATCAATCTTCCAAGGCAGCAACGAGTCGACCTCAGTGATCGGCGTGCTGCCGATGCGTTTCAGCACAGCCGTCAGGTACTCAAGCGGATTCACTCCGTTGAGCTTCGCTGTGCCCATCAGCGTGTACATGATGGCGCCGGTATGACCTCCGGCCTGCGAGCCAGCAAACAGGTAGTTTTTGCGACCTAAGGCCAGTGGACGGATTTGCCGTTCCACAAAGTTGTTGTCCAGCTCCAGGCGACCGTCTTCGACATACCGGATCAAATCCGGCCATTGCTTACGGGCGTACTGGATCGCCTTCGCCAAGGGCGACCCTTTGACGCACTGGCGTACGCGGCTTTCCAACCAGTCATGCAACGTTTTTAGTATGGGTTTGGCTTTGTCTGTTCGCCGTCGTCGTCGCTCGTCCGGCGACAGGCCGATCAGATCTTTTTCAAGCTTGTATAGTGCGCGGATCATCACCACCGCTTCGGTGGCGATGGAGTCCGCATTGAGCTTAACGAGCTCAGCAAACTTGCGGCGCACATGGGCCCAGCAACCGATGCGCTGGACTCCCTGGGCGCGGCTTTGATCTCTGCTTGGCGGCGTCCGCCGGTGGGCAATGATCAGACTGCTTTGAAATTCGCGATCAGGCTTGGCGGTGTTGTCAAGCGCATCGTTCTAGAATGGCATTGACACACTCTTCAACGGTTGTAGCCGTGGTGTCAATGGTAACTTCAGCCGCGTCCGGGCGCTCGTATGGTGAACCGATGCCGGTGAAGTTGGGGAGTTCGCCGCGCCGAGCTTTTTT
>CAKZQE010000027.1 GCA_937139465.1 uncultured Gammaproteobacteria bacterium | reverse complement strand
TCCAGCAGTGGCAGCAGCAGCGAGCGCGCCTCCTCAAAGGCGATGACCCCCATCTCCACCGCGTCTTCGATGTCGATAACGCTGTAACAGGCGTCGTCTGCGGCCTCGACCAAGTACACCAGGGGATGCCGTGCAAAGCAGTTGTCCGCCAGGCGAACCATGCCAAGCTGCTCCGCCGCTTCGACAAACATCGGCCACTCGCTGTGGTTAACCCCGTATTTGCCCGAGACCGCCGCATCCCGCGTCCAGGGGTACTTAACAAAGGTGCCGAGCGCCGCTGCGCTCAAACGCATACCCCCTGCATCACGGTTGGGATCCATTTGCATCAATACCCGCAGCCCCTGGGCATTGCCCTCAAAGCTGGCCAGCTCGGCTTGATGCTCCGGCGCCAGCGGCGACGTGCGAATGCGCCCTGCGTCGGAATCGAAAAACGCCCGGATCGCGTCCTCGCCGGCGTGGCCAAACGGGGGGTTGCCGATGTCATGGGCCAGCGCAGCGGCTTGCACCACCGTGCCTAAATCGTCCGGGTGCAGACCCGAGGGCAGTTCGCCCTGCTGGGCCAGCCACTCACCGGCGACCATGCCAAAGGTGCGACCGACGCAGCTGACCTCGAGGGAGTGACTCAGGCGCGTACGGACCTGATCGTTTTCCGGCAGCGGATGGACCTGGGTTTTCGAGCCCAGCCGCCGGAAGGCGTCGGAAAAGATGATCCGGTCATAGTCGCGGTGGAACTGCTTGCGCACGCTTGAGTCGTTGCGCTCGACCCATAGGCCCGGCGAACGCCAGCGGTGTCGACTCAATAACCTTTCCCAGTCCAATGCGTGCGCCCTTGTTGTGCGGTTTGCGGTATCTTAGCCGTCGTGAAAAACAATAACCAAACCCCCGTTCGGGCGCGTTGGAATTTAGCCGGCAGCGCCCAATTCGACCAAACGGACTTGCCGCCGGATTTGCCCTGGGCCGTCCTCCCGTTCGACGGCCCCAGCCGCGCCCTTGCATCCCGCTTAACACAGGCGACGCTAGTCGATGGGGCCAATTTTGATGGCCGCGCCGTACCCTGCACCGTGGCCTTTGGCGACGGTCCCACCGCCCGCTACCAAACCGGTTTCCGGCGCTGGTTAGCACGCTGGTTAAACCCGCGTCACGCGCGTATTCGCGTGGGCCAGCCCACCGACAGCCCGCGCAGGGTTCAGCGTCAGTTCTACCAGGGCTTGGCGGCGAAGCCTGAATCATTCGACGCCCTGTTTCAGTCCGTTATCGCCCAGCCGCCGCTGGCCGATCTGACGGGCGATGAACACCGCGCCGTCCGGCGTCACCTAAAAGTGCTGGCAGCCCGCCCAAACCATGCGCTGACCCGCCTGGGGGATCGAGTGCTGGGCTGGTTTTGGGGGCGCTTTTACACCGACGTTAAGGTCGAAGGCCTCACTGACATGCGAGCGGCGCTAGGTGAAGCGACCCCGGTGTATTTATCAACTCACCGATCGCATCTGGACTACCTGCTGCTGTCCTGGGTCTTGTACCGGGCGCGCCTGGCCATCCCGCTGGTGGCGGCGGGTATCAACCTGAATTTGCCGGTGGTCGGGTCGATCCTGCGCCGCGGCGGTGGCTTCTTTATTCGCCGCAGCTTTAAGGGCGATGCGCTGTATCCCCGTGTGGTCCAGGCCTACATCCAATCGCGCTTGGCCAACCGCCAGCCGCTGGAGTTCTTTCCTGAGGGCGGACGAAGCCGCGACGGGCTGACCCGAAGCATGAAGCTGGGTCTGCTGAAATACGTGGCCGAGGCCGCCGACAACCCCGCCATGCCCCCCATCGCCCTGGTTCCAGTCAGCGTTGCCTACGATCGCATGCCCGACGGCGGCGGATACCGCAGTGAACTCGAAGGCCGCGCCAAGCGCACCGAGGGGCTGGGCGACCTGCCCAAGGCCTGGCGAGCCCTGCGTAGCGATCCCCTGGGGCGCGTGCGGCTTCACTTTAGCCTACCCATGCCCGTCACCGGCGACATTGACACCCTTGGGTGGCAGGTCGGCCAGCAGTGGCAAGCCGACATGCCAGCCAGCGCCGTGGCCCAGCTGGGCTTGGTCATGCCGGGCTTTACCGGGCACCGGGCCTCGGCACCTGAGTTGCAACGTGCCCTGTCCGTGCTTCAGTCCGCCGCTGGCCTGCCCGCGCAACACGACTGCATCGCTGAGGTCGCCGCCCTGGGGTATTTAGACCAGGACAACGGGATTGTGTACGCGCCATCCGACGCCCGCGACCAGCTCTCGTATGCCGCCGGCGCCATGCGCCACCGCGCGTTAGCCCTCGGCCTTATGTCAATCGCAGTGCTGGGCAACGCATCCAGCCGGCGCACCGCATCGCTGTTTGATCTGGCCTGGCCGAGCATGGCGCCAGAATTGTATTTAGGGGCGGACTGGCGCGGGCCGATGATTCAGGCCCGAACTGCGCTGTCCGACGGCGAACTGCTGGA
Source organism: uncultured Gammaproteobacteria bacterium (assembly GCA_937139465.1). Lineage (GTDB taxonomy): Bacteria > Pseudomonadota > Gammaproteobacteria > Pseudomonadales > Litorivicinaceae > Litorivicinus. Next base: position 4,005 of record CAKZQE010000027.1, on the reverse strand, counting down.
CCCGTCAAACAACGCCAATTACCGCGTGCTGGCGGCGTTGGCTGAACCGGTGGTGCCGGCGCTGACCCGAATGCTGGCGGTGCTGCGTCAGCACCTCGATCACCCCGACGCAGACCTCGATACGCAACTGAACCAAGCACGCCAAGCGGCACGGGATGCGCTGTTACTGTCCGGGCGTAGCGAGCTCAATGTGTTGGATATGCGCGCGTATCAAGGCTTTGTCGGACACCTAGACGCCAGTGGCGCGAGGGTTGACGGCCAGCTGACCCGTCGTGCCCGGCGCACCGCCACACGACTGCTGGCGGCCTTTGCCCTGCTCGATCGGCAGTTTGTGGTTTAGGGCAGTTTACGCAGCCCGTAGATATCGAAGCGAACGGCCTTCCCTTTGATCGATGCCGAGGGCGTGCGATCGGCTAAGGCCGGCGCTTTAATGGGGCGCTTAACGACCACGCGGTATCGGGCGCACTCCAGTGCCGCATTTAACAGGACAGCCTGCTCGCCGGCATCCGGCGGCGGCGCAAAGGCCTGCAGGAACTGGGACTCGCCACCGACTTGGGCTGACTTTTGCCGGTGGGGAAACATAGGGTCCAGATACACAACGTCGGGCGCCAGCATCGACAAGTGCGCCTGGGCGTCGCCCTCAATCACCGTCAGCCCAGTGCCCTCAGCATTGCGCGCCAACCAAAAGCCCAGCACGGGTGAGGATTCGATGGCGGTAACGCGCGCCCCGGCTGCGTGCATCAAAAACGCATCCCGCCCGAGGCCCGCGGTGGCATCCACAACATGCAATCCCTTGGTCGCGGCAACGGCCTTGGCCAGCATCTCACCGCCCTGGCGGGCACGACGCGCCAGGTCACCGGAACCGAAATCGATACGCAGGGGCTGTTTCAGCGCGGAATGAATACCGACATAGCGCTCGCCGTCCCAGCACAGGTGTGCCTCGCCGGCTTCTGGAGGGCGCCAGTGCGGCGGCCATATCGGCGGTTCAGCGGATGCAACAAAGGGAATCAGGCCCAGAGATCAAACCCCTCGACTTGCGTCACCGCTGCCCCCATGGCTTCGGTGGTTTGGTAGGCGCGCTGGGCTTTTTGCCCGGGTAGGGGCTGGGCTGGATCCACCGAGGCCTGTGGGAGATCGCGCATGACCCGGCGCATGCCGTCGACGGGCGTGACGGCCTGAGCGACAACCACGTCGGGTCGCTGCGGGGTGGCTTGCGGGGTCGTTTCTGTGCCACTGGGTCGATAAGGAATGTAGTCAATCCGCACACCGGCTAGTATATGCCGTATGCGTTACACAACTTTGCTTTTTTTGGTACTCGGACTGGTCTTTGGGACAAATGCACGATCAGCCGATGCGCCGGTTCGCATTGCGCCGAAAACGCAGGTTCACCAATCACCGGCGACGGCCCAAGCCCTGTTTGAGCTATTCCAGTCCGAAGCGGACCCGGAACTGCCCTGGGGTCACGTCGCCCTGCGCCGGGTCGACGGTCAGCCTAACTGGGTTCCAATTGCGTGGCATGTCCAGTGGCGGCGGACGATAGGGTGGCCTGATGGCTACGCCAAAACCGAATCGGACTCGCGTCAAAATAGCCTCATCGGTAGCGGTGCCGCGGTCGCACGGTTTACACCGCAGGTCTTCATCAACGGCAAGGAGTGGCGCGGGCTGTTACAGGGTGACGCGGCGCCGCTGCCGCAGCTGGACGAGGTCGGCGTGTTGCGTGCAGAGATCTACCCATCCGGCGTCATTATTGTCGAACACGAGCCGGGGCCAGGGTTTCGTCATCAGGGTATCGAGCTGGTGGCCAATCTGGCGCTGCTGGCCCACCCTGAAAAACGTCAGGTCCCCTCAGGACCCGCCGCCGGGATCAGCTATTTCGCCAGCCATTCCGCGATCAAGCACGAACGCGCGCGCTTTGACCCGCGCTTAAAGCGCTGGCGATTTAAGCTCGACAACGACTTGCTGTGGCCCGAAGGCGACCCCGAACCGCGCCTGGTGGTGTGGATTGAACCAGCACTAAACCCACGCCCGATCCAATCACTGATACTGACGGTGGAGCCCAAGCCGCCACCGCCACCACCCGAGTAGCCCTAGTCGACAAAACCGCGGGCGTTATCAAACAAGCGTGACCATGGCGCATCACCCTGCCAGTCCGACGGCGCCCAGGAGTGCTGCAGCGTGCGGGTTACCCGCTCAGGGTGCGGCATCATGATGGTGACGCGACCGTCGCTGGAGCAAAAACCATTTAAGCCTTCAGTCGACCCGTTAGGGTTGGCTGGATAGTGCGCGGCAATCTGGCCGTAGTTGTCGACGTAGCGCAGTGCTGTCATCTCGTTGCCCGCCAGCGCGAGTGTCGACACCAGCGACAATTCCGCGCGCCCCTCACCGTGGGCCACGGCGATCGGCAGCATTGAGCCTTCCATGCCGGCCAACAACACCGACCGTGACTTGAGCACCTCAACGCGCGCTAGACGAGCCTCGAACTGACGGCTGAGGTTGCGCTCGAAGGTCGGCCAATGCTCGGCCCCCGGGATAATCGATTTCAGGCGCGAGACCATCTGGCAGCCATTGCACACACCCAAGGTGAAGGTTTCGTTGCGTGCAAAGTAGGCACTAAAGGCATCACGCAGGGCGTTGGATTCCAAAATTCCAGCGGCCCAACCACCGCCCGCACCCAGTACGTCGCCGTAACTGAACCCGCCACAGGCGGCCAGGCCTTGGAACTGAGTCAACAGCTCCGGCTGGTCCAGCAGGTCTTGCATGTGCACGTCGACCGCATCAAAACCTGCGGCATGAAAGGCCCCGGCCATTTCGATCTGACCGTTAACGCCCTGTTCACGAAGTATCGCCACACGGGGACGCGTGCCGGTCATGGCTGGCGCCGAGGTCATGGCAAAGCTGACCTTCGCGCTTAGGCCTGGGTCCATGTCGTCAATGAGGCCGTTGTACTCCTCACGCGCACAATCGGGGTTGTCACGCAGTGCCGCCATCTCATAGCTGACTTTTGACCACACCCGCTCAAGTGTCGCCCGCGGGCGGTCGATCACGGTTTGGCCTTCATGCATCACCTGAATGCGCTGATGCTCGTCGCTGGGCGCACCCAGGTGAATCGCCATCAGGCCCAGTTTTTCAGCGCTGCGGCGCGCTTCGGTCGCCACCGTCATCGGGACCTGCACCACGACACCGGGCGTTTCCGAGAACAAGGCCTGCCACGGATCGAGCTTGTGCAACGAAATTTCTAAACCACAGCGGCTAGCAAAGGCCATCTCACAAAGCGTGGTCCACAAGCCACCGTCACTGATGTCGTGATAACCCACCACCGCATCGCGGTACTGATTCATCCATGACAATAGCGCCGACACCCGAGTCATGTCCGACACATCCGGCGCCTGATCCCCCATCTGGTTCAGGGTTTGGGCAAGGATGCTGCCGCCCATGGCCAAAGTGGTATCCAGCGGCATCCACCACAGCTGGGATTCGACACTCGGATCCAGTTGCGGCGTCAGACTGTGCTTAACGCTCGCAAGCGGCGCAAAGGCACTGACCACCAAGGACACTGGCGACACGTTCTGGCCCCCATCCCACTTGGTCTGCATGCTCATGGAGTCTTTTCCGACCGGCACCGCAATACCCAAGGTCTGGCAGGCATCGGACAGGGAACGGACGGTGTCATAGAGCACCGCGCCCTCGCCAGCATGATCAGCCGCCGCCATCCAGTTCGCGCTTAACCGCACGTCCGACAGGCTTGCAACGGGCGCCGCATAAAGGTTGGTCAGGGCTTCGGCCAAGGCAACACGCGCACTCGCCGGCCCATCGAGAATGGCCAAGGGCGTGCGCTCGCCCATGCTCATGGCTTCGCCCGCATCGCCTTCAAAGTCGAGCAAGGTAACCGCACAGTCCGCCACCGGCACCTGCCAGGGACCGACCATCTGGTCGCGGTGAACCAGGCCCGTAATGGTCCGGTCGCCAATGGTAATGAGGAACTTTTTGCTGGCCACCGTGGGGTGC
>CAKZQE010000026.1 GCA_937139465.1 uncultured Gammaproteobacteria bacterium | reverse complement strand
GATGACTATTTTGACTTCACGGTTCACGAACCGATGGGCGTGTCGGCCCAGGTTATTCCCTGGAACTATCCGCTTGAAATGACCGCGCGCTCACTGTCGGCAGCGCTGGCAACGGGCAATGCCTGTGTCATTAAAACGCCCGAGCTGGACCCCTTGACCAGTGCTTACTACGCCTTGGCCGCTGAATACGCGGGCTTGCCGGCAGGTGCGGTCAATGTGCTCTGCGGATACGGTCACGAAGCCGGTGCGGCGCTGGTCAGTCACCCAGACATCAATCAGGTCGTGTTCACGGGCTCGGTCCAGACCGGCATTGCTATCGGCAAAGCGGCCGCGCAGAACGTGGTGCCCTGCATTTTGGAGCTGGGCGGCAAGAGCGCGGCAATCATCCGCAGTGACGCCGACATCGACAATCTGATTGCCAACGTGCGCTGGGGCATCTTCTTCAATGCGGGGCAGGTGTGCTCGGCCATGAGCCGCGTGGTGGCGCACGATGACATCTACGACCGCGTGGTTGATGCCGCGGCCAATCTGGCCAGTTCGATCAGCACAGGGCCGGGCCTGGAGCGGACCGAAATAGGCCTGACGATGGGTTCCCTTGTTAGCACCGGTCAGCGCGATCGGGCCCATGGCATGGTGCGCGATGCTGTGCGTCAGGGTGCGCGCGTGGTGACTGGGGGAGCGCCCTCGGCCGAGGGCGCGTTTTTGAGCCCCACAGTCCTGGCTGGCGTTGACCCGAACATGACTATTGCCCAGGACGAAGTCTTCGGCCCCGTGCTGTCGGTGATCAAGGCGTCATCGGACGCTGAGGCGCTGAGCATTGCCAATGGCACCGACTACGGCCTTGTTGCCGGTGTGTTCGGTCGAGATATTCAGGCAAGCCTTGGCCTAGCCCGCGATCTGCGCGCCGGTCAGGTGTTCGTCAACGAGTGGTTTGCCGGTGGCGTGGAAACGCCCTTTGGCGGCTATGGAAAAAGCGGCTATGGCCGTGAAAAGGGCCGTGAGGCGCTTTGGAACTACGTCCAGACCAAAAATATTGCGGTTCGGCTGTAAGGTGGCCCCTCAGGGGTCGCGGATTGGCAGTTTTTTGTGGGCGAGGGGCTGGAATATTAAGCCCGCATGCGGGATCGTTGGGACGTGAAGTCCGAGTGACCGAACAAAATAATTAAAAAAGGGAGTTAAGAACGCATGAAGAACATGAAACTCAAGACCTCAGTACTGGCCGTTGCAATGGCCGCTTCGGGTGCTGCGTACGCCGACTGCGGCGAAGTCAGCATCGGCGCAATGGGCTGGGCGTCGGGTGAAACCATTACCGCACTGGCCGCTTTCGTCATGGAGCAGGGCTATGGCTGCAGCGTTTCAGTTGTTCCCACTGACACCGTTCCGGCGGTCACGTCCTTGGCAGAAAATGGCCAGCCCGACGTCGTACCGGAAGTCTGGACTAACTCAGCACCCGCGTATGAAGGGCTCGAAGCCGACGGCAAAATCATCTCAGCGGCAAACATCTTTGCGGGCGGCGGTGAAGAAGGTTGGTGGGTTCCCAAGTACCTGACTGACGAGCACCCCGAACTGGCGACCATCGAAGGCATTTTGGCCAACCCCGAACTGGTCGGCGGTCGCTTCCATAACTGCCCCGTCGGTTGGGGTTGCCGTTTGGTCAACGACAACCTGAAGGTTGTCCACGACATGGAAGGTAACGGAATCGAAGTGTTTGACCACGGTTCGGGCGCTAACTTGGCTGCCTCGATTGCTGCGGCGTTCGAAGACAAAGCACCTTGGTTTGGTTACTACTGGGGACCGACCGCAGTACTGGGTAAGTACGAAATGACCCGCGTCGATATTGGCCCTGTTGATGCTGCCCAACACAAGATCAATCAGCAGGAAAACGCAGATCCGTCACAGATTGGTGTGTCTGGGTTCCCGTCCGCACCGGTTAAAACGGCCATCACCGCCGAGTTCGCCGCACGCGAGCCGGCTGTTGCTGAATTCGTGGGCAACCTCGAACTGCCTAACGATGTAGTCAGCAAAATGCTGTTTTGGAAGCAGGAAAACAACGCATCTGCTGACGAAGCGGCCGCGTGGGTGTTGACCAACTACACCGACATGATCAAAGGCATGGTGAACGACGAAGCGCGCGCCAAGCTCGATAAATTGATCTAAGCACGACCGAAGACCCGGCTGCGGACGCAGCCGGTGTCTGACTTGGGGCTGCTTGCTCCAACGATGGCGTACATGCCAAAAAAATAAATATTAGGAAAATGGAATGTCCGGATACTCTGCTTTATTCGACGGCTTGGGATTGCGCGACTGGTGCGATGCTGACAAGAAACCCTCACTTCTGTCCCTGCGCAGCCTCAAGGGCGAAGAGCCAAGCTGGTACGACCTAAAGTTTCCATCCTTGGATAATTTGCATGAAGCCTGTGCCAAGATTCCACAAACGCGCGACTTCACCGCGGGGCTGGAAGAGGGCTTTCTGGCGGTCCGTCCCGGACTGCGTTTAGTGTTAGATCCGTTGACCCAGCCTTTGTCATGGCTGCTCGAGTCAACCCTGTTTTTGTTCACCGCAACCCCATGGTGGTTGCTGGTGCCGCTGCTGTTTGCACTGTGCTATTGGGCTGCGCGCTCGTGGAAAGTGGTCGGTTTGGTGGCCGTCTGTTTCGGGTTCTTTTTGTTTACCGATCACTATTCCTACGCGGTCCAGACCTTAGCGATCATTTTTGTGTGTACCCTGATATGCGTACTTTTCGGGGTGCCCCTGGGCATCATGATGTCCAAGAGTGATCGGACGCAGCGCATTATGACGCCGATACTGGACATGCTGCAGACGCTCCCCACTTTTGTTTATCTGATTCCGCTGATCTTCTTGTTCAAGATCACAGAACCCAAGCTCTACGGCATGGCGATCATCATGTACGCCATCGTGCCGGTGGTGCGCTTGACGAACCTGGGCATCCGCCTGGTCGATCAATCCGTGATCGAAGCTGCCAACGCCTATGGGCTGACCGCGCGGCAGAAGCTACTGGGTGTGGAAATTCCGCTGGCGCTTCCCAACATCATGGCCGGCGTTAACCAGACCATCATGATGTCGTTGGCGATGGTGGTGATCGCATCCCTGGTGTCGGCGCCGGGCCTCGGTACCTTGGTGTTGGATGGCATTAACAACCTTCGCCTGGGCGTTGGGTTCGTTGCCGGCTTTGCCATTGTGCTCCTGGCGATCGTGTTGGATCGCGTATCAAAAACCGCATTGAATCGCGTTAACGCGTCTCAAGCGCCTAACTCTTAATTGCCACTGCGGACGCTGACATGAGTACGAAAAACGTAAAAGTATCGGTCAAGAACCTCTACAAGATCTTTGGCGACCAGCCCGAAGCGATGATGGCGCTGGTCGAACAGGGCATGACCAAGGCCGAATTGCTGGAACAGCATGGCCACGTGTTGGGCTTGAACAACATTAATGTCGATATGAAGGAAGGGGAAATCACGGTCATCATGGGCCTTTCGGGCTCAGGTAAGTCGACCCTGATTCGTCACCTAAACCGCCTGATCGAGCCGACCGCGGGCGAAGTGCTGCTCG
>CAKZQE010000025.1 GCA_937139465.1 uncultured Gammaproteobacteria bacterium | reverse complement strand
CTAGACGTTCGGACGCCTCCATACCTAAGTGGGAGCCTATAGGGGTATCTCGACCACTACAAGCTCCCCGAACGAAATAATTAGTCCCTTGGGGTACGTTTCTTGGGTTTCCGCGCCGCATCAAACCCGCCGTCATTTGACTTGCGATGCTTAAAGCCTGACTTGCTGCGGTCCTTGTCCTTGTCACCGCGGTAACCACCGCCTTCGCCCGGGCGCTTATTGCCGTACGGACGATCACCGCGCGGCTTGTCGCTGCGCGGGGGACGTTTCTGTTCAGGCACGTCACTGGCGGCAATCGGATTGATCTCGATGCTTTGGCCACGGATTTTCAAACGCTTGAGGTGGCTAAGCAGGTTGTCCGGCATGCCGACGGGCATTTGCACCACCGAGAAATCATCGAACAACTGAATATGGCCAATCGATGACTTTTCGATGTCGGCCTCGTTGACGAGGGCGCCGACGATGTCACCGGGGCGCACGCTGTGCTGATAACCCACCGAAATGCGGTAAAAGCCCATGCCCGAATCATCGTGCACGCGTTTTTCACGCTGCTTTTCATGCCACTCGGTGCGCTCAGAGAACGGTGCCGGACGGTCGCCGCGGTCACTGCGCTCACGCGGAGCGCGTTCGGGACGCTCGTCCGTCAGCAGCAACTTGTCTTTTTGACCCAAGCAGGCCAACGCAGCCGCCAAGTCCAGCAACTCAACGCCGGACTCTTCGAGATAGCCGGTCACCATTTCCTGGAAGAAGCTCAACTTCGGATGCTCGAGGGCTTCGCCAATTTGTGACTTGAAGTCGTTAATGCGCTTTTCGCTGACTTGATCGCGCGTCGGGATATCCATCGCAGGAATACGCGTTTTGGTCAGGTTTTCGATCGAGCGCAGCAAGCGACGTTCGCGCGGCGCAACGAACAAGATCGCCTTGCCCGAACGGCCCGCACGGCCGGTGCGGCCGATCCGGTGAACGTAGGCTTCCGGATCGATCGGAATGTCGTAGTTAATCACGTGGGTGATGCGCGGAACGTCGATGCCGCGGGCTGCGACGTCCGTGGCCACCAGAATGTCGATGGTGCCGTCTTTCAGCTCGCCGATGGTTTGCTCTCGCAGTTTTTGCGTCATGTCGCCGTTAATGGCTTTGGCGCTGTAGCCGCGGGCTTCCAATTTTTGGGCCATTTCGATGGTTTGGTTCTTGGTGCGAACAAACATCACCAGGCCGTCAAAGGTTTCGACTTCCAAGATACGCGTCAGGGCGTCGAGCTTGTTGACGCCCGAGACCAGCCAGTAGGCCTGATCGATCTTGTCGACCACGCTGGACTGGGCTTGGATCGCCACTTCTTTGGGGTTGCGCAGGTACTGATCCGCCAGACGACGAATCGGGCGCGGCATGGTGGCCGAGAACAAAGCCACTTGGCGCTCTTCCGGGGCGTGCTCCAGAATCCAGGTCACGTCGTCAATAAAGCCCATGCGCAGCATTTCGTCGGCTTCGTCGAGAATCACTTTACGCACGTTGTCCAGCTTTAGCGTGCCGCGGCGCAGGTGATCCATGACTCGGCCGGGGGTGCCGACAACGACTTGGACGCCCCGGCGCAAACCACGCAGCTGGCCACTCATGGGCTGACCGCCGTAGATCGGCAATACGTGGAATCCGCGCATACCCTGGCTGTAGGTTTGGAAGGCTTCGGCAACCTGGATCGCCAATTCACGAGTCGGCGTCAACACCAATACCTGGGTGTCGCTGGACGCGGGATCGACTTTGGCCAGCGCCGGCAGTGCAAACGCGGCGGTTTTACCGGTACCGGTTTGAGCGGTGCCCAGCAAATCGTCGCCGGCAAGCAATAGCGGGATGCTAGCGGCCTGAATAGCAGAGGGTTTTTCGTAACCGATTCGGGTCAAATTTTCCAGAATAGCGGTCGGCAACGCCAAGTCGGCGAAGGTCGTTTCGGTGGTCATAGATTGCCTTTGTTTTTTTGAGAGGCAATCCAGACCCTTACTACGGTCAACCATTGCCCAGTGGGATTCAAACAAACGGTTTGAACCAAAAAGAGTCTCCGCATCGGCCTACCAAAACGGCGTGCCGGTGACGTCCCTGACTCGAGGGGCGCGAAGACTAACACAGACCAAGGTATAGTGTCGCCTTTTTAAACGACCCTCAGGAATTCAGCATGAACATTTACCTCTCTGGCGAAATCCACACCCAATGGCGCGACGACATTCAGCAAGGCTGCGAAGCACGCGGGCTCGACGTGAGTTTCTCGGCACCCGTGACTGACCACGACGCCTCGGACGCTGCCGGCGACATGCTGGGCGTGCCGGCCGATGGGTTCTGGCGCGACCATCAGTCATCCAAGGTCAACGCCATCCGCACCAAAAACGCAATCGACATGGCTGACCTGGTGGTCGTGCGCTTTGGCGACAAATACAAACAATGGAACGCCGCCTTCGACGCCGGCTACTGTGCGGCGCTGGGCAAACCCTATGTAACGCTGCACGCGGAGGACATCGTCCACCCGTTAAAGGAAGTCGATGCGCAGGCCATGGCGTGGGCTAAAACCACCGATCAAGTCATCGAGATTATTGCCTACGTGCTGCGCGCTAACTAGGCGGCACGAGCGTAGCTACGCCCGTAGCTACGCTCGTAGCTACAAATCCCAACATTGTTAGGGCGAGTTCCCTATACTTCGCCACCCTTTTTTATTGGACAACGCATGCAATTTGACCAACTCGGCCTCGCCCAACCCATTTTGGACGCGGTGCTGGAAACCGGCTACACCACTCCGACCCCCATTCAGGCGCAGTCTATCCCTGCGGTAATGTCCGGGCGTGACGTTATGGCCGCCGCCCAAACGGGCACCGGTAAGACCGCTGGGTTCACGCTGCCGATCTTGGATCGCCTGTCCAAAGGTGAGCGCGCACGCCCCAACCAGGCCCGCGCCTTGATCATTACACCGACCCGCGAGTTGGCGGCGCAAATTTTGGATAACGTCACCAGTTACGCCAAGCACCTGCCCATCAAAGCCGCTGTCGTCTTCGGTGGCGTCAAGATCAACCCACAGATGCAGAAACTGCGCGGTGGTGTTGATGTACTGGTGGCAACGCCCGGCCGCCTGCTGGATTTGCATCAGCAAAACGCGATCAAATTCGATCACCTGGAAGTGCTCGTGCTGGACGAAGCGGACCGGATGCTGGACATGGGCTTTATCCATGACATCAAACGGATTTTCCGACTGCTGCCAGCGAAACGCCAAAATCTGCTGTATTCGGCGACCTTTAGCCCAGAAATTCGCGAACTGGCCAAGGGCATGGTGAACGACCCGGTCGAAATTTCGGTAACGCCGCCCAACAGTACGGTCGATCGGATCGAGCAGCGTATTTACGCAACCGACAAGGCCGACAAAACCAAGATGCTTATCCGCCTGATTAAGGACAACGGTTGGCATCAGGTCCTGGTGTTTAGCCGCACCAAACACGGCGCCAACAAGATTGCGACCCAACTGGGCAAAGCTGACATTCCGTCGGCGGCGATCCATGGCAACAAAAGCCAGGGCGCACGCACCCGGGCGCTGGCTGAGTTCAAGTCCGGTGACCTTCAGGTATTGGTGGCGACGGACATCGCCGCTCGCGGCATCGACATCGACGAGCTGCCCTTTGTCGTCAACTATGACCTGCCGAATGTCTCGGAGGACTACGTCCACCGGATTGGCCGCACAGGTCGTGCCGGCAAGTCGGGGCTGGCCAGCTCCTTGGTGGACCACGAGGAATTCGGACTGCTGCAGGACATTGAGCGCCTGATTCAGAAAATCCTGCCGCGCCATGACGTTGAAGGCCTGACGCCCTCAAGGGCGCTGCCCGAATCACGCCTGCGTGGCCCCAAAGGCGCCCCGCGCCCGAAAAAGCCAAAACCCGCTGGCGAAGGCCGCAGTCAAAACCGGCGCAGTGATAGCCGCTCAGGCGACAGCCGGGACGAGAACCGCGGCAACCGCCGTGGCGGTGCATCCGCCGGCCATGGCGCCAGCGACAAACCCGGCGCTAGCCGCCGTCGCCGCCCAAGTAACCGCAGCGGCGGACGTCCATCGTCGCCGTCCGGCAACCGGTGACATGAGAATCCGGGCGGACTTCGATCAGCCGGTTTGGGTGCGCCCAGGCGACTACCGCTGGGTCGACTCCCCCATGCCCGGCGTCCAGCGCATGATGCTCGATCGCGTTGGCGACGAGGTCGCACGGGCCACCTCATTGGTTCGGTATCAGCCAGGGGCGACCTTCAGCCGCCACACCCACGGCGGCGGTGAGGAAATTTTTGTTCTCGAGGGGGCCTTCGGTGACGAGCACGGGGTCTACCCCGCTGGCAGCTACCTGCGCAACCCCATTGGCAGCGCACACACGCCCCGCGTGGGGCCCGAAGGCGCGCTGATCTGGGTCAAGTTGCATCAGTTTGCCGCGGACGACCAAGCGCAATTTGTGGTGAATGACGCCCGCCCCGGGGTGCTGCACCAACACGACAGCGATTCCGCCTGCGAGACCGTTAGCCTGATTGATCTTGATGGCCTGCTGGCCGTTGACCCCCAGGGTGACGAGGTGCTGGTGCTGTCAGGGGTGCTGGACTGGAATGGGGAGCACTTTGAGGCAGGAAGCTGGCTGCGCCTCCCCCGGGGTACCCGCGCGCATTTCTCGGGCGAGCCGGGCACACGCGTGTTGCGAAAAACCGGGCACCTCTAACTCGGCGGATCGGCCCGCCCAGAGTGGGATTGATTCAAACGAAACCAGCCTGCAATCGACAATCGCTCACGGCGCGCGGGTTTCACTTCATGCGCGAGTTCCTCGCTGAGAAACACCACCAGGGTTCCCATGGCCGGATTTACGGCTATCGGATCGGCGCCCTCGGGATAGAGCACCAGCTGGCCTTCGTCCTGGTCGACCCACTCCTCATTGAGGTACGCCACCAGCGACAGCTTACGGTTGGCGTCACCACGAAAGGCGTCAACGTGGCGCTCGTAAAAGGCCCCTTCAGCGTAACGCGCGTAGTGCGATTCGAATGAAAACAGCCCAGCCGCCAACGACCGATTCAATGACAACCGAAGGTCATCACAGCCCGCTAACCATTGCTTGCCGGCGGGCAGGGAATCATCGATCCAGTGAATCGAGTCGGAACGGCGATCCGGCGCTACAGCCTGATCGCCACCACGACCAATACGAGCTGGCGTCATCTCGAGCTGCTGCGCCTCATGCGCCAGGGCGCGCATCAGCTCAAGGGGCAGCGCATCGCGATAGACGCAATACCCTTGACTGACGATGTCATCGGCTATGCGGTCAATCACCGCCTCGCTGATCACCTAAAAGAACACAGAAAAGCGCATGCGCAGTTCATCGTCATCAGCCAGAACGCCCAGTGGCAAGGTCGGTCGATCGGCGTCATACCAGCGTCCCTCGAGGGATAGACTGCTGGTTTTTGTTATGCGCCGTGTTGCCTCAACTGAGTAAAAGGATTGTTCGTTGTCCGCGTCGCGGCTGGCCAAGACCAGCACCGATGTGTCCTGGGTGTCGTTCAGCGTCAACCGACCGCCCAGGGTGTTCATCTGATCGGCCGTGGCCTGGGGGCGATCGTCGCGACTGACTTCGGCAATCAAGCCCAAATCCCAGACCCGACCCGCCAGCCCGTAAAGGGTGTACTCCACCCCGCCGACCGCAGCGAGCACGTCATCACCGGACTGCTCACCGCTTAACACCTCAAACTTCCAAAGGCTGGCGTCGCCGGTGTACTGCGCTTCCAACCCAAGGGACTTTAGCCGTGGGTAAGTCGGCGTGACCGACCCCCCGGCCACGACCAAGATGGGATCCCGGGCAGTACCGTGAAAGGCGCTGAACGCCAGGTCCCAATCCCCGGCGTAGGTCGACAAGCGCGCCGCCACGTCGTCTGCATTGGCGCCCCTATCGCGGTCAAACTGGGCCGCAGCCATGGGCAAACCAGCGCTGGGGTGTGCGTCGGCGTCATTGAAGGTTCGCTCGCGAAAGTGCGGCATGTACCACAGCTGCAATAAACCCACGTCCAGGTCCTGCTCGTAGGACACCGAGGGCGCGCCGAGTTTGGCTTCTTTACCGTCCTGAGCGGCGCCATCGCTTTGGTTAATCAAATCAACCGGGTTGGCGCTTTCCGCCGTGCCCCAAAATGTCTGGCGATGGCCGATAAAGACATCCCCCTCCCCAACCAAAAACCGCAGATACGCCTGGCGGGCTTCCAGTGACCGGCGCCCCGAGTCGCGGCGGTCATAGCGGCCGACAAGTTCAACCACAGCGCGGTGATCACCGAGGTCTTGAAAGCCCTCAAGCGTCACATTCATGCCCTGGGTGGATTCGATCGTGCCACTGGCTGCGGCGGGAAACACGCGCGCATCCAGGTCCACCCGCCCATTCCACTCAACGGCCTGGGCGGCGCTGATCGACATCGCCAGCGGCAAAATCAACAGCGACCGCATTAGCGCAACCGCTTCAGGGCAGTCTTGGTGAAGTCTTTTTCATCCATGCCATTGTTAAACACCCAGTCCGAGTACAGCAGCTGCGTGCCCTTGCCGGTTTGATGGTTGGTCATATCCATCAGCGACGGACGCCAGTACTGCCCTTCGAATTGCTCCCAACCGCTGGCGACAAGCGTTTTCAACAGCGAACCTTTGCGGTCGTAGTACTCGACCTGATGGGCCCGATACTCCGCCTTGTCCATCCAAACGATTTGCTTTGAGTAACCGCTTTTTTTGTCGACCGGGAAGCGCTCGACGACGAAGCTATCCATGCCGTTGAGGGTTTCATCGCGCAGGTAGTTGTAGCTGTACTTTTCAACTTCCTGACTGGCGATGTCCTCGTAGGCGAATTCGCTGCCCATAAAGGGGCCTGCTTTGTTGGACGAGGCGATACGCTTAACGCGCTTCAGCGCGGGCAAGTAGAGCCACTGATCGTCCGATCCCGCTTTTTTCGTGTGCGACAAAAATGCCGTGCCGCGGACGTCGCCCGGGCTGTCGAAAATCACCAACGACTTGTCACCCTCGTCCGCGCCCTCCAGGGTGCGGTTGCGAATGGCACGCTCGTTGGTATTGCCGGCTGAATCGCGCAACACCATGCTCATGGTGGATGTGGAGTCGCCAAAGCCCTGATCGCGGGCGTCCGCCTCGACCGCAATTTCCAAACCGCGCTCGGGCGAAGCCAAAGCCGCCGAGGCGCTGAACACGAGAACCGATAACCAAGATTTCATTTCTAACTCCTATACCGCGGGGGCCGCTTCGGCCGCAGGGGGCGCAATGTCGCGCTTATCAAACACAATTAATAGGGCCGGCAACAATGTCAGGTCGGCGATCAGGGCCATGACCAGCGCGATCGCCGTCAGCGACGCCATGTAGCTGTTCACACCAAAGGCCGACTGGGCCAGGATCATAAAACCGGCCACCAGCACCACGGTGGTCACGAGCAGTGCCGTCCCGACCGAGTTAAAGGCCGCGACCACGGCACCACGGGCGTCGAGCCCCTGGCTGCGACGTGCCAGCTGGTATTTGGTGAGGAAGTGAACGCTGTCATCCACCACGACCCCTAGGGCAATGCCGGCAACAACCGCAACGGCCATATTGATCTGCCCGACCAACAGCCCCCAGATACCGAACGCCAGCGCCGCCGGCAGCAGGTTGGGGACCAGGCTCAACAGCCCCAGGCGGACGTCTTTCAGGGCGACCAAGATCACGCCACTAATCAGCAACACCGCAATGAACGTCCCGCTGAGCATGCTTTCAATGTTGCGCTCGGAAATGTAGGCAAACATCACCGTCGGCCCGACGCCCACCGCATCAATACCAAGCTCAGATTTTAAGTACTGCTCAGCGCCAGCAATCCACGCCCGCATGTCATTGGTGGTCATATCAATCAGCGTGATCACCACCTGGGTGGACGACTTATTGATGTCCAGTTGGTTGTTCAAGTCCAAGCCGTAGGGCAAGGACAGCTCGTAAAGCAGCAAATACTGCGCCGCCAATTCACGGTTGTCCGGGACGCGGTAAAAACTCGGATCGCCACCATTCAAATCGCGGTTCAGGCGCTTAAATGTGTCGGATATGGATTGCACATGCGTGACCTCGGTTTGGCCGCGGGCCCAGTCGCTGAACGCGGCCACCTTGCCAATAAAATCCGGGTCGCTGATACCGTTGGCACCGGAGGACGGCAGGCTGAACTGAACCTGGTTGGCCCCGGTCAGGTTGCCACTGATCCAGTCCGTATCCTGGCGGTAGGTCAACGAATCATCAAAGTACTTAACGAAATCGTCATTGATTTCATTCAGCGGAATCAACGCCAGCAACCCCACAGAAATCGCCACGCTGACGGCCAATACGGCCTTGTATTGGCGCACGATAAATTCACCCAAGCGGTTCATCTGGTGGTCAACCGTGCCGAGGGAGCCACGCACCCGGATGGTGAAAAAGCTGACCAGAATGGGTAGCAACACCATGGCAAAGAACCAGGCGGCGATAACACCCACCGCGGTGATATTGCCTAGGTCATGAAAGGGGGGTGAATCTGAGAAGTTCAGCGATAAGAACCCAAGTGCAGTCGTCACGCTGGTTAAAAACACGGGCTTGGCATTCACGCGCAGGCTGTAAAGCAGTGCGCTACGTTGATCGCTGCCGGATCGCATTTTGCCCAGCATGGACACCAGTATATGAATCGAGTCCGCCACCGCCAGGGTTGTGATAATGGTCGGCGCACTGGCCGAGGGCGGCGTTAATCCGACCCCCATCCAGCCAGCCACGCCCATGGCCACCATGATGCTGGGCACGATCACCAACAAGGTCAGCACCGTGGCGGTCAGCGAACGCAGCATCAGGTAGGCCACCAAAATAATCACGCCGTACATAGCCGGGACCAGCGTTGACATGTCATCCATTGAGGCTTCTTGGAAGGCGTAATTCAGGAACACCACGCCGCCGAGGCGCACTTTGACCGGGTATTCAGCTTCAATCTGCGCCGCCATCTCGCGGGCCGCCAGCGCCACTTCCGTGACCTCATCGGCGCCAACACCGGGGAACTGAATGGTCACGTTCACTGAGCTGCCGCGGTGCTCCGCGTCATGAATCTTGCCAGCCAAGGCAGGTTCGCTGGACGAAATGCGATTCACTAAGGCCTGATCGGCGGCGTCCAGATTCGCGCCCTCCTCGAACAGGTCGCGCACGATCAGGTCGTCTTCGTCGACCTCGGTGTGCTGGTAATTGGACAAACTGTCGACCCGAATCGAGTACGGCAGCTGCCATGCCTCGAGGGTGAGTGTTTCGATCGCGGCCAGTACCTCTGGGTCGTTGGCCCTACCCGACACGGGATCAATCGCAAAGTTAACGTTGTCGATTTTGGTGTAGGTCTGTTGCAACGACTCGAAGGCGTTTAGCTGAGGGTTATCCTTGCCAAAAAAGGTGCGGTAGTCCGTGTCAAAGTACAAAAACTGTCCGCCGGCCGTCAGGCCCAGCGTCGCAATGATGGTTAGGATCAGTACAGCAATTCGGTTGCGTAACAACCACTCGCCATACCCCTGCTGGTTCAACTGGATCTGATAGCTCCTCAGCGAACCCGCAGGCCGCGCACTATTTTGCTTGCAAGGTGCAAGAAAAGACTTCGGCATTCGACCTGATTAACTTGCATGTTGCAAGTACTAATGTTCCACTCAGTTCATGAAATGCCGAACCTCACCCTGCCCCGTTTCGCGCGCACTCGATGTGCTCGGCGACCCGTGGAGCCTGCTGATCATCCGAGACATGTTGGTGATGGAAAAGCGCCAGTTCAGCGAATTCCTCGATTCACCCGAAGGGATTGCGACCAATATTCTGACATCGCGCTTGAATCGCCTGATCGAGGCAGGCTTGGTGGTCAAAGTCATTCCAGAGGGGCAAAAACGCGCCAGCTACGAGCCGACGAAAAAGGCCATCGCCCTAGGGCCAGTGTTAAAAGCCTTCGCCAAATGGGGCAGCAAACACCAGGCCACCCCATCGGACGGTTCCGCCTAGGCCGACAGGTCCGCGATCTGTTCTAGCAACGCATCGGGCACATCGACCCCTTCGGATTCGTGCTGGGCACGCAGACTGGCGCGGCGCTCGCCCGGCACACGCACGTCGTTATCGCCGGTTAAATCCGCCAGCATTTGCTCTAAGTGCGTCACGTAGCCTGCGGCAAAAAAGGCGGGGTCAAAGGCGATGATGGTCTGGCCCACGTTAGGCGGTCCGCCCTCGTTATTAGAGAACATGCTGGCTTCGTAAGAACAGTGCCCGCCGCTCAGCAAGCCTCCCATCATGTCGACCATCAAGCCAAGCCCAAACCCTTTGGCGCCCCCGAGGGGCAGTTGCGCGCCCTTCAGGCCCAGTGCCGGGTCCGTGGTCGGGTTTCCATCAGGGTCAATGGCGTGACCCGGCTCGATTGGCACGCCATCGCGCGCGGCTTTGACCAAATTAACCCGCGCCGTGGACGCGGTGGCCATGTCGAAAACCAGCGGCTCCGCACCGGCCCGGGGTGATCCAAACGCCAAGGGATTGGTGCCAAAAAACGGCACCCGACCACCGTGGGCCGCGACGGCTTTTGATGAGTTCGCAAACATCAGACTGACCAAGCCCTGCTGGCCCAAGCGACGGGTAAACCAGCCCAACACGCCTGCGGAATAGGAGCGGTGAATGACCATGGTCGCGATACCTTGACGACGGGCCGTCTCGATCAGGCGCTCCTCGCCAGCCAAATAGGCTGTGTGGCAAAAGCCATGGGCTGCGTCGACAATCGTCGCCGATTCAGAGGTCTTCACAATCGCAGGGACGGCATCACCCAGCACTTTGCCGCACCTTAGGTGCTTTAAATACAGGTGGATGTACCCAAGGCCGACATTGCGGATGCCCTCGGCTTCGGCATCACGCAGCTCTAGGGCGGCGGCGTGGGCCTGCAGATCACTGGCGCCGCAGCGCTTGAGCGCGTCAAAGCACAGGGTTTCAATCTCATCGAGTGTTAGGTGAGCCATTCAGAATCCTCTTCGTTTGTGCCATGGTCGCAACTCCGCCACCGAAGCTCCAGCCGCAGGACCGACATCGGTACGCCTGTCGACGACAGATTTCAGGCCAAAGTGCGCACCAGTAGCAAATACTGGCTTCGCAGTCCTGACATTATCACTCGGCTGCACCGGACTGATCTGGCGCACCCCACAAAAGGCGGTAAACAGTATGACGCAACAAAGAAAAGTGTTGGTTGTCGATGACAATCACGATGACCTGATTGCGACTCAACGAATGCTGCGCACCCTACCCAACCTAGACGTCGCCATGGTTGACAACCCGTTTGACGCGATTGACGCATGCCAGGACTGCCGATTCGACATGGTCGTACTCGACGTGATGCTACCCGAACTGTCCGGCCCCAAGGTCGCCAGCCTAATGTCCAGCTACAAAGCCAATGGAGCGCGGCACGTTCTGTTCGTCACCGGCCAGCCCCAATCGAAGCTGCTCAATTACCTGGCCCGAAACGGCATTTCCGTGGCTGAAAAGCCCTTGTCGGCGGCGGCGATGAACGCGGCGCTGAACGGTGTCGGGGCGCAGTTCGAGCCACAAAACGTCACCTTTACCTAAGCCGGTACGGTGATGGCTTTTTGGCTTGCGGGCCGGCCCAGCATGCCCTGCAGCCACCGGTTTAGGTGCGCGTATTGCCCCAGGTTCAGGTGCTCAGCGGCGCCATAAAACCCCGATAGCACGTTGACCCAGGGCCAGGTCGCGACGTCGGCAATGGTCATCGCGTCGCCGGCCACGTACTCATTGCGCGATAGTTGCTGGTCGAGCACTGACAGCAAGCGACTGGTTTCAGCGCTGTAGCGCTCCAGCGGCCGCTTGTCCTCGAACGCCGCACCACCCATTTTGAAAAAGAACCCAAACTGGCCAAACATGGGGCCTGCGCCGCCCATCTGCCACATTAACCACTGGATCGCGTGTGCGCGCTTGACTGTATCGGTTGGCAACAACCGGCCGGTCTTTTCCGCCAGATACATCAGAATCGCGCCGGTCTCCCACAATCCCATGGGCTGACCGCCGGGGCCGCTGGGGTCAATGATGGCTGGAATTTTGTTGTTGGGGTTCAGTGACAAGAATTCGGGCGTCATCTGATCCCCTTCCAAAATGCTCACCTTGTGCGCTTCGTAGTCCAGTCCGGTCTCTTCGAGCATGGCGGACACCTTGATCCCGTTCGGGGTCGCCATGGAATACAGCTGGATGGCGCTGGGGTTGATGGGGACCCAGCGCTGTGTGATGGGAAAGTCGGACAACATGGCGCGCTCCTATTTAATGTCAGGGGATTGTTGACGCTGGCCTGGCGAATCACAACCGCGGATATGGCACGGGTGATGTGCCGCATGCTCGGCACGGTCGCTATGCTGCGCTGCCAAATGCGCCGAGGCATTCAGGGTGGTAGGGTCATAAAAAAGAGGAGTCGAGCCCGTGTATTTCCCCACACCCCGGTTGACGCTCACGGATGACACACCAACCCTGGCGCCTGGCGCCATCGCGCGCGTCTTTGTGCGCAAAAATGCCGATGATCATTTCTTGATCGGCGAAATCGTGGACGTTCAGGAAGACGTCATTCGCCTGCTGGCCTTGGCGCTGTATAAACATGGCCGCCCGGTCCCCATGAAACCCTTTTTAAACACCCTGGCAACGCCAGCACCGGGCTACTTGCCAGCACACGATGCGTTTCGACGCGCCCGCGCCCGCCCGGGACGTATTCAGATAATGACGCTATGCGATTCGGAAAACGGCCTGCCAAGCCCGCCGTTGGTCGCGCCCACAAGCACCGACGTCACCGGAGCGGATCTGATTCGTTTGATGGATCGTGTCCAGCGCCGGCACACGGTGTGGGTCAATGCCGATGGAACGTCGTGGCTGAACGATAGGCCCGAACTGCTGGGGCCGTTTTTCGATCTGTATTCCCAGGTCGTTGGCGATTCGCGCCCTTGAGCCAGGCATCAGAGCCGAGGCGCTCAGCACCCCGGCCCTGACTGACATTGAGGCTACTGGAACGCCTGCGTGTGGCGCGCCTGAATGTCCGCAGGCCACTGTGCTTTGATATACGCCAATACACTCCAGATTTGCTCATCGGACAACACACCGCCGAAACCCGGCATCGCAGAGCGATAGCCATTGCCAGCGATCGTCGCCGGCCCAAGTTTCGTCAGGCGAAACAGTAACTCGTCGGCGTGATGCCAGGTGTGGCCGGTTTCATCGTGCGGCGGCGCGGGCAATAGACCCTGCCCGTTGCGGCGTTGCCAATTGGCTTGCCCCTCCAGGTTAACCCCATGGCACCCTGCGCAGTTTTGCGCATAGACAGCCTCGCCGTCTGCCACGCGCGCGCTGTCCTGATACGGGATCGTGGTGGCGGCCCGGCTGGACAGGCTCAGCAACGCGGCGCCACCCCCCAAAATAACGACCGTCGCTACGGCCCAGTGTTTAATTCTCATGGTTTTGTTCTCCAAAGTTTGTGTCGTACGCGCATCAATACTGTCGCTCACACTTTTGGAGGTGGTAACTCGACGATAAGGGCCAGCCATCGAGGCTCTTCACAATCGCGCTGGCCGAGGCTGGCGTCGGCTGGTTTTAACGGGCGCAGCGCTGAATTCGCGACGATTGATTGGCACCCACTGCAGGCAAGCTCGCACTCGCACTGGGGTGCTGACCTGTGTTCGCTTTGATGGTGCCCCTCGACGCACGCGCTGGGCATGGCCCCGACAGGCACCCACCATCCCGATGCAAAGATCACCAAGACCAGGGCAAAACCTAATACCAAACGACGCTCCATGGTGAAATTTTTCCCCAAAACACGCCGCAATTCGAGCGCTGTTACTGGCTGTTACCCCGACGTATCGACATGCCGGCCCAGCGAGGGCTGAATCAGCGTTACCCCGGGCAATGGGTTTGAGTCCATGCTGGCCAATAATTCAGCGCCTTGGTCCAGACCAACCACGCGGCGCACCAAGGTGTCCGGTTTCACTTGACCCGAAATCAGCAAGCCCAGCATCGCATCGTAACGGTGCGCTTGAATCCCATGGCTACCGAGCACCTCAAGCTCATTGGCGACAATGACATCCATCGGCAGCGGCGCCCGAGCGTGCTCCCCCGCCATTAACCCGACCTGGATGTGCTTGCCCCGTTTCGCTAGCGACAGCACAGACTGTACACAGGTGTTGGTATGGCCCAGCGCATCAATACCGACGGCGACACCCCCATGGCTGAGGGCGCGAACCGCTGCCGGAACAGCCGCCGTCACGCCGGCATTGATGCCCTGTTCAGCACCGAGTTCACAGGCCAAAGCCAGCGCATCGTCACTCAGGTCCACCGCGATAACTCGCGCGCCAGCGGACGCGGCGATAGCCACGGCCGACAACCCAACACCGCCACACCCAAATATCGCTACAAACTGGCCGGCTGAGATGCGCCCCTGATCCACCAGCGCGCGAAACGCTGTGGCGAAACGGCAACCCAAGCCTGCCGCCGCTTCGAAGCTGACGCTGTCCGGTAGGTGCACCACATTCAGATCCGCGCGATCGACGCGCACATACTCGGCGAAGGATCCCCAATGCGTGAAGCCGGGTTGGCTCTGCGCATCGCACACCTGCTGATTGCCGGTGTGGCACGGCGCGCACTGACCACAGCCACCCACAAAGGGCACGGTGACGCGATCACCGACCGTAAAACGCGTCACCGCAGACCCGACGCTGGAAACATGGCCGGCAAATTCATGCCCCGGCACATGCGGCAGGCTGATACCGGGGTCATGACCCATCCAGCCATGCCAATCGCTGCGACACAGGCCCGTTAACGCAACCTGGACAACCACCCCATGGTCGGGGGCCACAGGGGCTGGTACTTGATCGACGCGGATGGGGCCGCCAAAGGCCTCAAAAAGGATGGCTTTCATTTCGGGTTCCGACTGATTTTTGTTATTCACGGTGCCAAGACAGGTTACGAGCAGGGGCGGCCTGAGCATCAAGGTATCCGTCGTGCTTTTGCTTGGGTTGACGTTCGTGCGGAGATTAGCGTCCTTAATCACCGCATAATGTGCGGTGATTAACTGGCAGGTTTAACGAATCCCGCTCATAATCTCCGCATGAATAGCGGCGATTACAAGTACATCTGGCAGGCCAATGACTGGCCGACCTGGCATTTCGACCTAGCGGCACTGGCTGAGCCAATGGCCCAGGTCAGTC
>CAKZQE010000024.1 GCA_937139465.1 uncultured Gammaproteobacteria bacterium | reverse complement strand
CAGCGCGCGATGTTCTCTAAAATTAAACAAGCGCCTGAGTTAGCCAAGAATTTGCGCACACTGTTTAACTTCCCAATGGGTGTCTATCACATTGCTGTGTATGACAGTTCGGGGATTCAGAGCCTGGCGGACGCCCGTGGAAAACGCGTGTTTCTGGGTCCCCCGGGCAGCGCAGCATTCGCCACCATGGCACGGCTGTTCAAAGACGTTGCCGGTTTGGTTCCTGACGAAGATTTCGAAGTGGTCAAAGTGGGCTGGGATGCCGCGGCTGCGTCGTTCCAAGATGGCAACCTCGATGTGTACTGCAACCCTACAAACGCGCCTAGCCCAGTGCTGACTCAGATCGCCGTTAGCAATCCGATCCGATTCCTGGGCATTCCGGCCGACCAAGTCGAATCCGATGCCGTCAAGGCACTGGCAGGACGCCCCGGGTTTGGGTTGGATCGACTGCCCGCGGGCACCTACGGTGACAATCAGGTCAACGACAGTGACGTCACCACGCTGGGCGTCACGGTGGGTATTGCTACTCACAAGGACGCCGACGAAGCGATGATCTATGAGATGACTAAAACCTTCTTTGCAGGGCTTGAGGAGCTGACTGAAGGGTCGCCGTGGTTGCGTCAGATCACGCCTGCCGGAGCCGTTAAGGATCTCAATATGCCGTTGCACCCCGGCGCGCTGCGCGCACTAGAAGAGTTGGGTGTGGCCATCCCCGACGTCGGTCGCGCTTAACCACCTAGCCGGGCCTGCGTGCGGGCCCGGTTTACCTGTTGCCTCTGGAAAAACACGCTATGGCGAAAAACGTTCTATTTATCATGTGCGACCAGCTGCGCTGGGATTACTTGTCCTGCACCGGGCATCCGCACTTGCACACCCCCAACATCGACCGGCTGGCCGCTCGGGGTATGTTGTTTGACCAAGCCTACGTGCAGTCGACGATCTGTGGTCCGTCGCGGATGTCGTTCTATACGGGGCGATACGTTAGTTCTCACGGTGCTACCTGGAATGGTGTGCCGCTAAAAGTGGGTGAGATGACTCTCGGGGATCACCTGCGGCCGCTGGGTGTGCGCACAGCCCTGTGTGGCAAGACCCACATGGTGGCGGATCGCGCGGGGATGGCTCGGTTGGGCTTGGCCGCGGACAGTGTGATTGGGGTGTCCGCGGCACAGTGCGGATTTGAACCCTACGAGCGCGATGATGGCTTGCACCCCAACGCACGCAAAGGCCGCAACGCCAATTACGAAAAATTTATGAAAGCCCGTGGGTGGCCCGACGAGAACCCCTGGGATAGCGTCGCCAACAGCGCCGAATCCGACAGCGGCGAACTGCTCAGCGGTTGGTTTTTGGACAATTCGGATAAACCGGCCCGTGCGGCTGACGAGGAAAGCGAGACGCCCTATATCACCAGCCGGGCAATGGATTTCATCCGCGAAGCCGGTGAAACCCCCTGGTGCCTGCACCTGAGCTACATCAAGCCGCACTGGCCGTATATTGCGCCGGCGCCTTATCACGACATGTACGGGCCCGAAACCCACCTCGACCCGGTGCGTAACGAGCACGAACGAGCCCATGCTCATCCGGTTTATCGGGAGTATATGAAAGAGCGGGTCTCCATGGCCTTTTCCCACGACGAAACCCGTGCCCGCGTATTGACGGGTTATATGGGCTTAGTGAAACAGATTGACGATCAGATTGGCCGCCTTATGGACTTCCTGGACGAGCAAAACCTGACTGACAGCACCCTGATCGTGTTTACCTCGGATCACGGGGATTACCTGGGTGATCACTGGTTGGGCGAGAAAGAACTGCTGCACGACGCGTCGGTGCGTATCCCCCTGATCGTCGTTGATCCCAGTTCTGACGCGGACGCTACCCGTGGGCAGCGGACGGACGCGCTGGTCGAGGCCATTGATCTGGTGCCGACTTTCCTCGACTACTATGGCGGGGAATCAGTTCCGCATATTCTGGAGGGGCACTCGTTACTGCCGCTGATTCATGGTGAGCGCGACCGGCTGCGCGACTTTGTGGTCGCTGAATACGATTATTCGATGCGCGATGTCCGTCGACGTTTGAATCAGACAGTCGACGATGCGCGCCTAACCATGGTTTATGACGGCCGTTGGAAGTACATCTTTTCCGAAGGCTTCCGCCCGATGCTATACGACCTGGAGCGCGATCCCGACGAACTCACGGATCTGGGTGCCAACCCTGACTATCAGTTCCACCTGGACCGCTTGGAGCGAGTGTTCTTTAAGTGGTGCCGGCGGAACGCTCAACGTACGACCCTGTCGAACGAGCAAATTGCCCGTCGCGACCCGTCGCGATTTGAAGCGGAGATGGGTATTTTGATCGGTTACCGCACCGAACAAGAGTTTGACGAATTTATCAACGAACTGAACTCAGGCTCACCTGTCGCGCAGTCAGATTCCTGACATGAACGGCCTCACCAAAGCGCCATGGCGGCGTTTGATGCCGTCTGTCCCGTGGTGGCGAACCTCGGACCGTGAATCCGTTAAGGCGGACGCGATGGCCGGCTTGACCGGGGCGTCCATAGTCTTACCCCAGGGTGTTGCCTTTGCGATTATCGCGGGGATGCCGCCGCAGTATGGTTTGTTTACCGCAATCGTCGTCACCATTGTGGCGGCGATATGGGGGTCGTCCCGGGTCATGGTCTCGGGCCCGACAACGGCGATATCGGCCGTGCTGTTCGCGTCTCTTAGCCCGATGGCCGTGCCGGGCAGCGTCGATTACGTCAGCTTAGCGTTGACCTTGACCTTGATGGTTGGCGCCATCCAACTGCTGGCCGGCTTGATTGGGTTGGGCACGGTTTTGTCCTTTGTCTCGCACTCCGTCATCGTGGGTTTTACGGCGGCCGCGGCCGTGCTTATCGGTGTTGCGCAGCTGAGTCCGGCGCTGGGGATTGCATCCCAAGGCGGTGACGTCTTTGTGCGGTTGGTTGAGTTGTACCGGGGCATGGATCAGATCAACCCGACGGCCCTGTGGGTGTCGTTGGCGACCTTGATGTGTCTAATCCTGGCTCAGCGCCTGGGGCGCCGGTGGCCGGCCTATATCATGGCGTTACTGCTGGGTAGTGCTTTTGCCATCGCCGTCGATGCACCTAGCCAAGGTGTAGCGATGTTCCAGCCGCTGTCGACGTTATGGCCGAGCCTGTCCATGCCTTCGGTGGCATTGAGCCAGGTTCAATTGCTGTTACCCGCGGCTGCGGCGATTGCCTTTGTCGGCCTGTTAGAGGCCACGTCGATTGGAAAGTCGTTTGCGGTTAGACGCGGAGAGCCCTTTGACTCGAACCAGGAGATTGTGGGGCAGGGCCTCTCGAACCTGGTTGGTAGTTTTTTCCAGTGCTATGCCGCATCGGGCTCATTTACCCGATCCGGCCTCAATGCCGAGAGCGGCGCGCGAACGCCGTTGTCGGCCTTGTTCGCTGCTGGCTTTTTGGCGATCTTGCTGGTGCTGGTCGCGCCCTTTGTTCGATTCGTCCCGGTTCCTGCGATGGCGGCCATTATTTTGTATGTGGCATGGCGGCTGATTAATTGGGCCGAGATCCAACACCTAGTCAGAACCAGTCGGTTGGAAACGGGGGTGTTGGCGGTGACTTTTGTGACCGGGCTCGTTGCCGGACTGGACTTCGCAATTCTGTTGGGTTGTCTGGTGTCCCTGTTCGCGTTTTTGTACACCAGTGCCCGACCAGTGGTTGCCACCGGCGTGCCCGTCGAGTTGAGTGGGCGGCGCGTGTTTCGCAAGGCACAGCGCGATGGGCTTACAGCCTGTCCGCAAGTGGAAATGGTACGTATCGAGGGCCCGTTGTTTTTCGGGTCAATCGAGCACGTTGACCAACAAATACAGGCGTTGCTCGAGCGAGGAGGAAAGACCCTGATTCTGAATCTCAAGGGCGTTGGTCGAGTTGATCTAGCAGGTGTCGATTACTTGCTGTCGCTCGCCCGGCGGCTGCAGCAACAGGGATTTGACTGTCACTGGGTGGCTGCCAGCCCAACCCTGATTAGCCAGCTCTCGCGGCTGGGTGGTATTGAGCTGCTGGGTCATCAGCGAATTCATGCGCACAAGTCAGAGGCGATAGAGGCGTGCGTGACAAAGGCTCAGGATGCGGTTTGCCAGACGTGCAGCGTACGCTGTTTCCGGGAGTGCACTTCAAAGGCCGGAGCCGACGCTCGTTGATTGGCGATCGGCTCGACCTTGCCGGGCCCGGATCATAGCGCCGGCATATCGCTGGAAGGGCTTAGGGTTGAAACTTGTCCGGATGCGCGGCCGCGAATGCCTCCAGGGGGCTACATTCAGCCTGCAACCTAGCCAGTTTGGGCCAGTGTTCAATGTCCATGCCCCAGCGCTGGGCGTTGTAGAGCTGCGGGATCAAATAGACTTCGAACATCGACGGCTGGGCACCGAAACAAAACGGGCCCTGTGGCTCGGGACAGACGGCTTCTAAGGCGTCCAACCCGATTTTCATGTGCGTCACCATCCACTGGACTTTTATATCCTCACCGGCGGCCTGGCACACGGCCTTAACGGTGCCCAGGTTACAGATGGGGTGGATGTCACAGGCGATAATGTCCACCAGCTCTTGGCAGCGCGCCCGGTTTTCGGGCCATAGACTGCTGCCGTAGCGCTCAAGGTGCTGCAAAATCGCGCCGGACTGAGTCAGTGATACGTCGTGATCAACGAACACGGGTACTCGGCCCAGCGGGTTGAGCTTTAAATGATCGGGCGACTTGTGCGCACCGGCCAGCAAATCCACTGGCCGCGATTCAAATTCGAGACCCTTTAGATTTAGCGCTATCCGAACCCGGTAACTGGCGCTGGAGCGCCAGTAGTCATACAGAATCATGCTTGCTCTACGCGCTGATCGATTTGGCCAAAGACCGAGTGACCTTGCTGGTCCAAGACCTCAATTTGGACGCGATCGCCCCAGGTCAAAAACGGGGTGCTGGGCTGGCCATTGAGCAGCGTTTCGACAGTGCGCACCTCTGCCAAGCATGAATAGCCGACGCCACCGTCAACGATGGGGCGGCCGGGGCCTCCGTCTTCGCCTTTGTTGCTCACCGTGCCACTACCGATAATCGCCCCAGCGCTGAGCGGTCGGGTTTTGGCGGCGTGGGCAACCAGTTGTGCCATGTTAAAGGTCATGTCTTGGTCAATGCGTGCTCGCCCAAACGGTG
>CAKZQE010000023.1 GCA_937139465.1 uncultured Gammaproteobacteria bacterium | reverse complement strand
CGAACAGCTTCAGTAGCCCGTTACTGACCAGGTTGACAATCCACACCAGCGGATAAAGCACCTTTAGTAGCGGAGTCAGCACCCAGGAGGCCGGGTAGGCAATGCGCTCGGGGTGCAAAACCGCAAGGGTTTTCGGGGTGACCTCGGCAAAGATCAGCACCAGCAGTGTCAATACCAATGTCGCCGCGGCAATGCCGGCCTCGCCGAAGTAATGGGTCGCCAGGACCGTTGCGATCGCGCTGGCAAGAATATTGACGAAGTTGTTGCCGATCAAAATGACGCCGATCAAGCGGTCCGGGCGATCCAGAAGGGCTTTGACGCGACGCGCACTTTTGTTTCCGATGCGCGCGTTGTGGTTAAGCGTCAGCCGGTTGAGGGACATCATCCCGGTCTCGGAGCTCGAGAAAAACGCACTCAGCACCAGTAGCCCCAGCAGGGCCCCCAGCAGGTATAGGTCGGTTTCAGATATAGCAGGCATTTAGATTCGGTCCAGCACCAGTTCCAACATGATTTTACTGCCCAAGGTGCCCAGCGCGAGCACCCCAAACCCGGCGAGGGTCCAGGCGGTGGCCGTTGCGCCGCGCCAACCTAGGACGCGCCGCCCAGTCAGCAGCGCCGAGAACATGGCCCACGCCAGTCCCGACAGCACGGTTTTGTGAAGCAGGTGTTGGGCCAGCAGGTCATCAACGAAAATCCAGCCGATCACCAGTGCGGCGGACAGCAGTAGCCAGCCGGCCGTGAGCAAATCAAACAGCAATACTTCCATTCGGCGAAGCGACGGAAACCCGGCAATGGCGCTGAATCGGTGGCGTTTCAACGCCCGGTTTTGCCAGCCCAACAGCAGCGATTGAACGCCGGCCACGAAAAGAACGGAAAACGAGGCCAGGGATAAAACGATATGACTGGCCAGTCCGAGGTTCGATGTCACGCTTCGTCCAGCCATGGTGTCGAACCCTGACCCGAATGCAATCACCGCCACGGCAGCCAACAGCGGTGCCAGCAATATGCCCTGTTGTTGGCGTAGCCGAAGCCCTAAGGCGACCAGGCCAATCATCCATGCGCTCAATGACAGCGTGGCGATCAGGCTCACGGTAAAGGCGCCTTCGACGCGTCCGAGCGAGGCCAGCACAACCCATAAGTGGCAGGTGAGCGCCAGAATCATCACCGAGACAAAAGCGGATATACGATCGGGCCGATCGTCACGGATGTGGCGTGCTTCGATGGCTGCCGCGGCGGCGTATCCGCCGGCGGCAATCACAGAAAGCAAAATGGGGTTCATGAATGCTCCGCAAATTTCGTTCAAGCCTGTTTATACTACGCCCTTTTCCAACGATTGGTGCGCTGTGCATGTTCGATAACCTGCAACAAAAGCTGTCGGAAGGCCTGAATAAGGTCACAGGTAAAAGCCGGCTGAATGAAAACAACATTAAGGGTGCGCTCAAAGACGTGCGAGCTGCGTTGTTGGAAGCGGATGTCGCGCTGCCGGTCGTGAAGGACTTCATCACAACGACCCGCATGCGTGCGATGGGAACAGAGGTCAAAAAGTCCCTGTCTCCCGGGCAAACCTTCCTAAAGATCGTTCGTCAAGAACTCGAGCTGGTCATGGGGCGTGCCAACGAAGGGTTGGATTTGCGTGCGCGTCCGCCGGCGGTGGTTCTTATGGCCGGTCTGCAAGGTGCGGGTAAAACGACCACGACCGGCAAGCTGGCCCGCTTCTTAAAAGAACGCGAGAAAAAACGCGTGATGGTTGTCAGTGCCGACGTCTACCGACCGGCCGCGATTGAACAGCTAAAAATCCTCGCGGACGAGGTGGGTGTGCCTGCGTTTCCGACCGACCCGGGCGCCCAGCCCGTAGCGATCGTCGAGCAGGCATTGGACGAGGCCCGGCGCATGAACATCGAGGTGCTGCTGGTCGACACCGCAGGACGATTGGCAGTGGACGCCGACATGATGGCGGAAATACAGGCGCTGCATGCGAGCTTGAACCCCATCGAAACCCTGTTCGTCGTTGATGCCATGACAGGTCAGGATGCTGCTAACACGGCCAAAGCATTTGGTGAGGCGCTGCCCTTAACCGGCGTTGTGCTAACCAAGGCGGACGGTGATGCCCGGGGCGGTGCCGCCTTGAGTGTTAAGGCCATCACTGGCAAGCCGATCAAATTTATGGGCATGGGTGAAAAGACCGATGCTTTGGAGCCCTTCCACCCGGATCGTGTCGCGTCCCGATTGCTGGGGATGGGCGACGTCATGAGCTTGATCGAGGACGTTGAGCGTAAGGTCGATCATGACAAGGCCAAAAAGCTCGCCACCAAGGTGCAGAAAGGGCAAAGCTTCAACCTCGAAGATTTCCGCGAGCAAATTCAGCAAATGAAGAACATGGGTGGCGTCGCCAACTTGTTGGATAAGTTGCCGGGTGCCGGACAGTTGGCCCCGGGTGCGCGCGATGCCATCACCGACAAGCCGTTCGAGGAAATGGAGGTGCTAATCAACTCCATGACACCCGCGGAGCGTCGCAACCCGGAATTGCTCAATGGTTCGCGTAAAACCCGAATTTGTCGTGGTGCAGGCAAGGACTTGGCTGCGCTGAACCGTTTGCTTAAGCAACACAAGCAGATGGGTAAGATGATGAAAAAGATGAAGAAAGGCGGCATGGCGGGGATGGCGCGCGGTTTGGGCGGTATGCTCGGCGGCGGCGGTGGGATGCCTCCCCGTTTTTAGGGCTTGCGCTTCGACGCTTCAATCACTAAAATTTCGCACCCTCTGGGATGGCCTCGCGGCACTTTCAGATCCGAATTCACACACAAAACGGTGATTTTCACCGTTTTTTATAAGAGACGAGACGACTACATGGTCACAATTCGTTTGGCTCGCGGCGGTTCAAAAAAGCGCCCGTTCTATCATATCCACGTCACTGACGCGCGTAACTCACGCGACGGCCGTTACATCGAGCGTTTGGGTTTCTTTAACCCCGTGGCCCGTGGCAACGCCGAAGCGTTGCGTTTGGACGTTGACGCGGTTGACGCATGGGTGGCGAAAGGCGCT
>CAKZQE010000022.1 GCA_937139465.1 uncultured Gammaproteobacteria bacterium | reverse complement strand
GAGGGCGAGGACCGCGTCCGCATCGAGATCGAGGACAACGGCCGCGGCATCCCCGACGACGCCCAGCCGCACATCTTCAGCCCCCGCTTCACCACCAAGAGCGGGCGCGCCGAGTTCGGCCTCGGATTTGACGAAACCGCCGCCAATCGAAAAATACACGCCCTGACTGATGACCGAGCCGCCCTCGCCAAATGCCGTGATCGACATGCCATTGGGGTGCGGGTCTAGAGCCTCGGGACTGAATACCAGATCCACCGCCTCGTCAAAGGGGATCTGATGCGAGCCCCCCAGCATAATCGCCCCCTGTCGCGCTTGGGCAACAGCGGCAGCTAGGGACTCCGGCGTCACCGCATCCACGCGCAGGCCGCTAAGCCCGGCGAGGCAGGCATGATCCGTGGCATGGCCACGACCGGTTGCGCTCAGCGAGCCATACAGGGTGACCTGGACACGGCTGATGGCGTCGATCGCGCAGGGCAACTCATCGAGGAAACGGCCGCAGGCCACCATGGGCCCCATGGTGTGGGAGCTCGATGGACCCACACCGACTTTAAACAGGTCAAACACGCCAACGTGCATGCTCAGCCTCGCAGGACGACGGTGCGGTTACCGGCTAGGAACACCCGCTTGGACACGTGCAATCGGATCGCTTTCGCCAGCACCACACGCTCAACGTCCTGGCCGACGCGCACCAGGTCTTCGGGATAGAAGGTATGATCCACATCCTGGATGCCTTGAGTGATGATCGGCCCTTCGTCCAGGTCATTGTTTATGTAGTGCGCTGTCGCTCCGACCATCTTGGCCCCTTTTTCAAAGGCCTGGTGATACGGCTTGGCACCCTTGAATCCGGGCAGCAGCGAGTGGTGAATGTTGATCGCCCACCCATCGAGGTAGTCGCACATCTCAGGCGACATCACCTGCATGTAGCGAGCCAGCACCACCAAATCGATGTCGTACTGCTCCAGAAGTTCACGAATCCGGGCTTCTTGCTGAGGCTTGGTGTCTTTGGTAATCGGCAGGTGGTAGTACGGGATGCCGTGCCACTCAGCCAGCTTTTCAAGGTCCGGGTGATTGGAGATGATGACCGGAATTTCGATGTCCAGCATCTGCCCTGTGCGGTAGCGATACAGCAAATCGTTCAGGCAGTGGTCGTATTTTGACACCAAGATGGCCACGCGCTCGCGGTGATCCGGAGCGGTCAGGGTCCACTCCATGTTGAAACGGTCGGCCTGGGGTTGAAACAGCGCACCAAAGGTCGCCGGATCGAAATCGTCACCCTCGGGACGAAACGCGATGCGGATAAAAAAGCCCGCATTGGTTTTATCGTCAAAGGACTGGATCTCGTCGATGTACAGACGATTTTGCGCCATAAAATGGGTGCACACGTCGACGGTGCCGAGGATGCTCGCGCACTGGGCTGAAAATACCCAGCTCTTTAGATCATTGTTCATTATTCTTCCGTTGATTTGATGGCCGGGCCCGACGCCCCGTGTCGACATCATCGTTGGCCGCACCCGCGTTGGCATGCCCAGCGACGACGTTTTTTGGCACTTGCTGGCCATTTAACTGCCGAAAACACGGCGCCCAACAAAAAAGCCACGCCCCTTCACAGGAACGCGGCTTTTCATCACCGTCGGCTCAGGCGCCGTTCAGCTGCGGTACTCGGCGCTGGCGTCCATCAACCACGCCCACAGGTAGTCGGCAAAACTGCGACGGATCACCAGCAGGTAGGTGTCGCTGTCGATGCGGGTAATGCTTGCGGCGCTCTTGGCGAACGCCGTACCCACGGTTTTACCCACGGGAAAGGCCTCGGGGTGAACGTCGATGGGGGTCGACTTTTTTAAGACCTCCCGGGCCGCTGCCCCGGACAGTTCCACCACGGTTTGACCACCGCTGATGTCGACGATCGAGTAGTGACCCACCTGAGCGGCACGGTAGTCAGCTTCGAAGGTCCGTCCTTGTTCAAAGGGCATGATCACTAACCAATCATCCGGCGCCACCCAATTAATACGCAGGTGACCGTATGCGACGCTACTCAGCGGCGTGGTCGGCAGCTCGCCCCCGAGCAACTGCGCGGCGATGGCCATTTGCTCTGAATTTTCAGGCTTGATACGCAGGTTAAACTGCGCGCACAGCGGCCACTCGTGAATGCTGATTTGGTCACTGCTGACGGACGTGTTGTCATGGCGCGCCGCGATCGGCGTGATGCCGGCAACGGCGTCCGCGTGTTGGTTCACAACGGAAAATAGCTCAGACATGTTGACGCGCTCCTTCGGGGTCAAAGAACACCGGTGAACAGATTTCGGCTTCGATGGTGCGGCCATCGACCGTCGGGAAATAAACCTTGTCGCCCATACGGTTCAGGCCCCCTTTGATCAATGCCATGGCGATACTGCGCTCGCAGTTTGGGCTCCAGTAACTGGACGTCACGTGGCCGACCATGGTCATGGGAATGGATTGATTCGGATCGAACACGGCCTGGGCGCCCTCTTGCAGCACCTCCTTGGGGTCCGTCGTCTTCAAGCCAACCAGCTGTTTTCGGTCCTCCCTAACACAGTCCGCACGCTGCATGCCGCGCTTACCGATGAACGGGAACGGCTTTTTCATGCCCACCGCCCAGCCATGGTTAAGGTCAAACGGGTGAACCGAACCGTCGGTGTCTTGACCGGCGATAATGAAGCCCTTTTCCGCGCGCAATACGTGCATGGTTTCGGTGCCGTATGGGGTGATGTTGAACTCGGCCCCCGCTTCCATGGCCGCTTCCCAGACCTGCAAGCCATAGTGCGCCGGCACGTTGATCTCGAAGCTAGCCTCACCGGTGAAGGAAATCCGAAAAATCCGGCCAGGCGCACCGGCCACGGTGGCCGCCTGCCAATCCATGAACTTGAAATTGTCCGGGGACAAGTCGGCGTCGGTAAGTTTTTCCAGCACCTTTCGGCTGTTGGGCCCGGAAATCGTCGTGGTTGCCCAGTGGTCGGTCACGGTATTGAAGTAGACCTCCAATTCCGGCCATCCGGTTTGGTGCCATAGCTCTAACCACTCGTAAACGCGTGCGGCGCCACCGGTGGTGGTGGTCATGATGAAGTGGTTCTCGCCTAGACAAGATGTAACACCGTCATCAAACACCATACCATCTTCGCCACACATCAAACCGTAGCGACACTTGCCAACAGCTAGTTTGGCCCAAGCATTGGTGTAAACACGACCCAAGAATTCACGTGCGTCCTTACCCTGAATATCAATTTTGCCGAGGGTAGAAGCATCCAGAATGCCGACAGACTCGCGCGTCGCTTTACATTCACGATCCAGCGACTGTTGCATAGTCTCGCCCGGTTTAGGGAAGTACCAAGG
>CAKZQE010000021.1 GCA_937139465.1 uncultured Gammaproteobacteria bacterium | reverse complement strand
TTCCGGCAGCAGCTTACGGCCACGGGTGGCGCTCCAGGACATGGCGCGGTATAGCGCCGGGCGCTGGTGAATCCACTGCCAGGACTGCCAGACCATGGCTTCGTACCATTTGCGCAGGGCACCTTGGCCGTAGACCTGGCCGGCGTGGTCGTTGCGTGTGGCTTCGTGGCGCAGCTTGCTGATCAGTGTCGGAATCGGAATGCGCACAGGGCACGCCTCGCCGCAGGCCCCGTTCAGGGAACACGCACTCAGCATCTCGCCTTGCTTATCCAGGCCGTACTGCTGAGGGTTCAGGATCTGACCGATGGGGCCGGGGTAAACGGTGCCGTAGGCGTGACCACCAATGCGGGTATAGACCGGGCAGTGGTTCATGCAGGCGCCGCACCGAATGCATTTCAGCGTCTCGCGCATGCCCTCGTCGTTGTAAATTTTCGAGCGACCGTTATCCAGCAGCACCAGGTGCACCTCGTCCGGGCCGTCGAGCTCGCCCGGCTTGCGCGGACCGGAGATCATGTTGAAGTAGGTGGTGGCGTGCTGACCGGTCGCGCTGCGCGTCAGCACGGAATACAGCGGCGGCACGTCGGCGAGGCTGGGCACCACTTTTTCGATGCCGGTGATGGCGATATGAACCGGCGGCACCGTGGTGGTCATGCGCCCGTTGCCCTCGTTCTCGACCAGGCACAGGGTACCGGTTTCAGCAACGGCAAAGTTAACCCCGCTGATGCCCACCGCGGCGGTCTCGAACTTTGTCCGCAGCACTTTGCGGGCGATGGCGGTCAAGGTGTCGACATCTTCCGTGTATTCGACGCCAGGAATTTTCTCGGCGAACAGCTCGGCGATCTCTTTTTTGTTCTTGTGTATCGCCGGCATGATGATGTGGCTGGGCGTTTCGCCGTCGATCTGGACGATGTACTCGCCCAAATCGCTCTCCAGCGCTTCGATGTCGTGTCCGGCCAAGAAGTCGTTGAGGTGGCATTCCTCCGAGACCATGGATTTGCCCTTGATCACGTGCTTGGCGTTGTGGCGCTGGCAGATGTCCAAGATGATCCCGTTGGCCTCGGCCGGGGACTCGGCCCAGTGCACCTGAATGCCGTTGGCTTGGCAGCTGGCTTCAAGCTGAATCAGGTTCTGCGGCAGGTTTTTCAGCGCACGGGAACGAATAGCGCTGGCTAAATTCCGCGCGCGCTCAAGCTCATCGGTGTCGGGAAACTGGGCCGCACGGCGCTCGCGCAAGCTGTCCATGGCCTGGCGGAAGTTCGAGCGCAGGGTTGGATTTTCCAGTGCGTCTTTGGCCGCGTTGGTAAAGTTGACCGGACTGTTCATTGGATGCGCCCCCAAACAAAGTCATACAGATGCGATGGGTTCAGGTTTAGTCCTTGTTTACCCAGCGTGCCTGAAATGTTCATCAAGCAGCCCGAGTCACCGCAAACGAACTGTTTGGCACCGGTGGCCGCCAGGTGAGTGGCCTTGTCGGCGGCCATGGCCGCGCTGATTTCAGGCTGCTTGACGCTGAATGTGCCGCCAAAACCGCAACACTCGGTTTCGTACTGGGCGACTTTGACGGTGACGTTGCTGAGTTTGGCCAGTAGCGCCTTGCCCTGTTCGGCCACGCCCATCTCGCGGCGTGCACTGCAGCTGGTGTGCAAGCAGATGTCCAGCGCCGGGCCGGTGTCGGTGAGCTCAATGTCGAGCACGTCAATGAGGTATTCGGACAGTTCGTAGGTGCGCGCTGCCAACGCTTTCGCTGCGGCTTCATGGGGTCCGCCGGCCAGGAGTTCTGGCCAGTGGTGTTTGATCATGCCGGCGCAGCTGCCCGATGGCACGATCAGGTCATGCCCCTGGTCGAAAAGCGCGAGTTGGTTGATGGCGACGGCGGCGGCCTCGTCACGGAAACCGCTGTTAAAGGGCGGCTGACCACAGCAGCTTTGTGCTTGGGGGTAAATGACCTTGCAGCCGGCGTGCTCCAGTAGTTTGACCCCCGCAAGTCCCGCGTCGGGGTAAAACATATCCACCAAACAGGTGCCGAAATAGTAGACTTGGCGCATCAACCGCAATCCTTTAAAATTGGTCAGACCAATTAATAATAGCGGTTCACATCAGTGGTGGGCAAGCAAAACACCCATCACCCGTTCGTCGTTAAGGAATACGTCATGCCACAAACCGCTCGGGTGTCCGATGCGATCGTCGACCAGCTTGAGGCTTTGATTCTTGAGGGGTCGTTGCGTCCGGGTGAGCGCTTGCCCACCGAGCGCGACCTGGCCGAACGGTTTGACGTGTCCCGCCCCAGCGTCCGCGATGCCCTGCAAAAGCTGGCGAGCCGCGGCCTGGTGCGGCGTCGCCAGGGCGGGGGCACCTTTGTGTCTGACGGGATCGGGGCGACCTTCACGGATCCGTTGATGGAGTTACTGTCCAAAGATGACAGTGCGGCTGAACAGATCGCTGAGTTTCGCCATGCCCTCGAGGGGCTGGCGGCGCGATTGGCCGCCGAACGGGCCACGGATGAGGACCGAGCCCTGATCCAGCGCAAGTACGACGAGCTGCGCCGGCTGCAAGAGGCGGACGATTTGCCCGCCGAAGCCGCCGCCGATGCTGAGTTCCATTTGGCCATCGCTGAGGCCGCACACAACCCTGTACTGTTGCACGTGATGCGTACAATGTTCCTCTTGCTAAGGGACAACATTATCGGCAACCTTAGCGCCCTCAACGACGAGACAGGGTCACGTCAGTTGATTCGCGACCAGCACGCTAAGATGCTGGAGCACATAGTTTCTACGCCGGATCCGGACAAAGCCCGGACCAGCGCACGAGAGCACCTCGAAACCATTTCGCAGATGTTCCGTGACAATAAAGCCGCCACAGAGCGGCAACGATCATCCCGAAGGCGAGACCTGTTCAAGTCCTAACCGGATCAGAACACGTCTGGAAAAACAAGAAAAATACCGGTGTCGAGGCCACAAGCCTTCTGACGCCTTTCGCACATTCGACTAGGGAGTTTGGCCATGTCACAGCATCCAGACCACACAGATGTAGATCCTATTGAAACCCAAGAGTGGGTGGATTCCTTTGAATCCGTTTTGCGTCACGAAGGCGTAGAGCGTGCAGGTTACCTGCTCAAGCGTTTGGTAGACCGCTCATCCCAAGTGGGTGCACAGATCCCCGTGGCCTTGACGACGCCCTACCGCAACACCATCCCCTCTAGCGAAGAAACCCCGATGCCGGGCGATTTGTTCATGGAACGTCGGATCCGCTCTTTGGTGCGCTGGAACGCGTTGGCCATGGTGATGCGCGCCGGCAAAACCGGCGACGAACTGGGCGGCCACATTGCCTCCTACCAGTCCGCGGCGACGTTGTACGAAATCGGTTTTAACTACTTCTGGAAAGGCCCCGATCACCCCGAAGGCCCGGACCTTATTTACTACCAGGGCCACGTGTCCCCGGGCATGTACGCGCGCTCATTCCTAGAAGGCCGCTTCGGCGAGGCCGAGCTGGATAATTTCCGCCGTGAAGTCGACGGCAAAGGCCTGTCGAGCTACCCGCACCCCTGGTTGATGCCTGACTACTGGCAGTTCGCGACCGTTTCGATGGGTCTTGGGCCGCTGCAGTCGATCTACCAAGCGCACGTTATGCGCTACCTCGAAAACCGCGAGTTGAAGCCGGCGACTAGCCAAAAAGTTTGGGCGTTCCTGGGCGACGGTGAAATGGACGAGCCGGAAAGCTTGGGCGCTATTTCCCTGGCCGGTCGTGAAAAGCTCGACAACCTGGTGTTTGTCATCAACTGCAACCTGCAGCGTTTGGATGGCCCGGTTCGCGGTAATGGCAAGATTGTCCAGGAACTCGAGGGCGTGTTCCGTGGGGCTGGCTGGAACGTGGTCAAGTGCCTGTGGGGTCGTCACTGGGATCCGCTGTTTGAAAAGGACACCAAGGGCCTGTTGCAAAAGCGCATGGACGAAGTGGTCGATGGCGAACTGCAAAACTGCAAAGCCAATGGCGGCGCGTACACCCGTGAGCACTTCTTTGGCACCGACCCTGAGCTTCTGAAAATGGTCGAGCACCTGAGCGACGAGGAAGTCGGCAAACTCAACCGTGGCGGCCACGATCCCTATAAGGTCTACGCGGCTTACGCAGCGGCCAGCAAGCACAAAGGCCAGCCGACGGTTATCTTGGCGCAAACGGTCAAGGGCTACGGCATGGGCTCGTCGGGCGAGTCGCGCAACCCCTCGCACCAGGCTAAGAAGCTTGACGAAAACAACCTGAAAGCGTTCCGCGACCGTTTCGCGCTGCCGATCTCAGACGAACAGCTGAAAGAGCTTCCGTACTACACCCCGGGCCCGAACAGTGCCGAAGTACAGTACATGAAGAAAGCCCGTGAAGAACTGGGTGGCTTCTTGCCGTTCCGTCAGAGCCATTTCGAAGGCCTGTCGATCCCTGCTTTGGACAAATTCAGTGCCCAAACCAAAGGCGCGGGCGAGCGTGAAATCTCGACCACCATGGCCTTTGTACGAATCCTGGCAACCCTGATCAAAGACAAGCAAATCGGTAAGTACGTTGTGCCGATCGTGCCCGACGAAGCCCGTACGTTTGGTATGGAAGGCATGTTTAAGCAAGTCGGTATTTACTCGACGGAAGGCCAGAAGTACACGCCGCATGACTCGGACATGGTCCTGAGCTACCACGAGAGTGCCAGCGGTCAGATCTTGGAAGAGGGCATCAACGAAGCCGGCGCCATGTCGAGCTGGATTGCCGCCGGAACCGCGTACTCAAACTACAACGTGCCGCTGATCCCGTTCTACATCTACTACAGCATGTTCGGCCACCAGCGTATTGGTGACCTGGCCTGGGCCGCTGGCGACATGCAAGCGCGCGGTTTCCTGTTGGGCGCCACCGCGGGTCGTACCACGCTGAACGGCGAAGGCCTGCAGCACCAAGACGGCCACAGCCACATCTTTGCGGGCGTCATCCCGAACGTGAAGACCTACGATCCTACCTACGCCCACGAAGTCGCCATCATCGTTCAGGATGGCCTGAAGCGTATGTACGAGGACAAGGAAAACATCAGCTACTACTTGACGCTGATGAACGAAAACTACCCGCACCCGGCGATGCCGGAAGGTTGCGAGGAAGGCGTCCTGAAGGGTCTGTACCGCCTGAAATCCGCCGCTGGTAAGCGCAAGATGCGCGTCCAGCTGATGGGCTCCGGCACCATCCTGCGCGAAGTCGAAGCGGCCGCTGAGATCCTGGAGAACGACTTTAACGTCGACGCCGACGTGCTCAGCGCCACCAGCTTTAACGAGCTGCGTCGCGATGGCATGACTGTGTCACGTGAAAACCTGCTGAACCCGGGCAAGAAAGCCGCTCAGCCGTGGATCACTAAGGTGCTGTCCGAAGTCGATGCACCGGTGGTGGCTGCGACTGACCACATCAAACTGTATGCCGACCAGGTCCGCGAGTGGGTGCCGAACGCCTACCGCGTCTTGGGCACGGATGGCTTTGGCCGCAGCGACAGCCGCGCCAAGTTGCGTGAACACTTTGAGGTGAACCGTCACTTTGTCGTCATCGCGGCCCTGTCTGCGCTGGTCGAGAAAGGCGATCTGAAGCCTGCGGTCGTGACCAAAGCGATCAAAGACTTCGGTATTGACGTTAGCAAGCACAACCCGCTGTACGCCTAAGGAATTGGAATGAGTGATATGAACGTACAAGTCCCCGATATTGGCGATGCCAGCGAAGTCGAAGTGATTGAAGTGTCCGTTGCGGTGGGCGACACCGTCGAAGAGGGCGATACGCTGATCGTGTTGGAATCCGACAAGGCCAGTATGGAAATTCCGGCGCCCGCGGCCGGTGTCATCACCGCACTGAAAGTCAAAGAAGGCGATCAGGTTGCAGAGGGCACAGACATCGCCGTGATGAGCACCGCAGGTGCCGCGGCGGCCGCCGCTCCAGCCGAAGCAGCGCCCGCACCGGCAGCTGAACCGGCACCCGCTGCACCTGCTGCGGCGGCATCCAGCGAAACCGTGAACGTCCCCGATATCGGTGACGCCAGCGACGTTGAAGTGATCGAAGTGTCGGTCAAGGTCGGCGACCAGGTCGAGGAGGGCGATACCCTGATCGTGCTCGAGTCTGACAAGGCGAGCATGGAAATCCCCTCACCCGTGAGTGGCGT
Organism: uncultured Gammaproteobacteria bacterium; assembly: GCA_937139465.1. Taxonomy (GTDB): domain Bacteria; phylum Pseudomonadota; class Gammaproteobacteria; order Pseudomonadales; family Litorivicinaceae; genus Litorivicinus. Next base: position 3,081 of record CAKZQE010000021.1, on the reverse strand, counting down.
GGTCCAAAGCTTGAACGTCAGCGAAGGCGCTAAGGTCGGTGAGGGCGATGCCATTGCCGTGGTCAGCGCCGCCGGTGGTTCGGCCGCTGCGGCTGCGCCGGCTGCTGCCCCGGCACCCGAACCGGCCTCCGCTGCTGCACCGGCATCGGAACCGGCCACCGCTGCGCCTGCGGCATCGGCCGCCGGCCCGGTCGCGGTCGCGGTTCCCGACATCGGTGACGCCACTGACGTCGAAGTGATCGAAGTGGCCGTCAAGGTCGGCGACACAGTGAGTGAAGGGGACACCCTGATCGTGCTGGAGTCGGACAAAGCCAGCATGGAAATCCCCGCACCCGCCGATGGCGTGGTCGAATCTGTGACGGTAAAAGAAGGCGATAAGGTCAGCGAAGGCACCGCTATCGCGACACTGAAAGGCGCCGCTGGCGCTGCACCTGCCCCCGCCCCTGCGGCGGCACCGGCGCCTGCGTCAGCTCCTGCGGTGGCCTCGAAGGCAGCTGCCCCCAGTGCCACGGCACCGGCAAAAGCGCCGACCGCTGGTCCGACCAGTGACGCCGCCAACGTTCATGCCGGCCCGGCCGTGCGTGCCCTGGCCCGTGATCTGGGTGTGGACCTGACGCGTGTTAGCGCAACGGGCCCGCGCGGTCGTATCCTCAAGGAAGACGTCCAGAACTTCGTTAAGCATGCGCTGGCGAACCCGGCTCCGGCTGCGGCGGCTGCGGTATCTGGCTCAGGTGTTCCGGCGGTTAAGCTGCCGGACTTCAGCAAGTTTGGCCCGGTCGAACGCGTCAAGATGTCCAAACTGCACAAGGTCACCGCGGACAACATGACCAAGTCGTGGTTGAACGTGCCTGCGGTTACGCAGTTTGACAACGTCGATATCACCGAGCTGGAAGCCTTCCGTAAAGCCAAGAAAGCCGCCGCTGAAAAGGCGGGCGTTAAATTGACGCCGCTGCCTTTCATGATCAAAGCGGTTGCCACGGTGTTGCGTGAGCTGCCCCAGTTCAACGTCGCGTTGGACATGGATGCAGGTGAAATCATCCAGAAGGACTACGTCAACATCGGAATGGCGGTTGATACGCCCGCTGGTTTGATGGTGCCGGTGATCAAGGATGCGGACAAAAAGAGCATCTACGACATCGCCCGCGAGACCATTGTGCTCGCTGGTAAGGCACGGGATCGCAAGTTGACCGCGGCCGATATGACCGGCGGTTGCTTCACGATTTCTTCGTTGGGCTCTATCGGTGGGACCCAGTTCACGCCGATCGTGAACAACCCCGAGGTCGCGATCATGGGCGTTTCCAAAGCCAGCATGCAGCCGGTGTGGGATGGCAAAGGCTTTGAGCCGCGCCTGATCATGCCAATCTCGCTGAGCTACGACCACCGTGCGGTCAACGGCGCCGATGGCGCACGTTTCACCACGCGTATGGCCGAGTTGCTCGGTGACATTCGTGAGTTGCTGCTGTAGGGCGTGCAACCACTCGAAAAGGCGCCTCTAGGGGCGCCTTTTTTGGTTTAATGGCGCCATGAATCGACGGCACTTACTGGGCTGGATGGCTGCATCTGGCACCGCGCTTGCGCGCCCAAAATCCCAAAACAGCACGCTGGCGCGTTATCGGTTGGCGACCGGCACAGCGGGCGGGACCTATTACCCTGTGGGTGTGGGGATCCAGCAAATGCTTGAGGCCACCCTGGCGCCGCGCGATGCCTTTGAAGTGCGGGCGATTACCACGGCCGGCAGCTTTGAAAACATCGACTACCTGGCGGAGGACACCGCTCAAATCGCGTTCTGTCAGGCCCTGTTCGCGCGCCATGCCCACAATGGCGAAGGGCCCTGGGAAGACACCGGTCCGGTCTCGGGTCTGCGCTCCGTCGCCGGGCTATGGCCCAATGTTGAACACTTCATCGCCCGTCCTGGTGTGCTCGCCAGCGCCCAAGCTGGTGAACTGATTGATCGGCCGCTGCGGATTAACCTAGGCAACCGGCGCAGTGGTGCCGCCGGAAGCGCCCGGCACCTGCTGAGGTCACTGGGTGTGGACCTGCGTGACGACACCAGTCTGTACTACATGGGGTATCTGGATTCCGTGAGGGCGCTGACGGCCAACACGGTCGACCTGGTGTGTCTGCCAGGGGGTGTGCCGGTAGCGGCGGTAACGCGGGCTTTTCGACAGACCCGGGGACGCTGCCAGCTGTTGAACTTTACGCCGGCCCAGGTCGAATCTGCGGACGGCGGCTATGGGTTGTGGCGACCTTACCGTGTCAGCACGGCGGCGTATCAAGGCATGACCGCGCCGGTAATGACGCTTGCGCAGCCCAACGTTATGTTGGCACGCCGTGAACTTCCGGCGGCCCATGTCTACCGGATGCTCAAAGGCATATTTGAACATTCGCGCTTTTTGTACACCGTGCATCCAGCGGTTCGCGAGATGCAGCTGGCCCGCAGCCTCGAAGCCTTGGTCTATCCGCTACACCCGGGGGCGCAACGGTTCTTCGAAGAGCAGGGCGTGGTGATCCCCGACGCCCTGCAGTCGTGACCTAGTCCGCGCGTTTCCAGTACACCTCGGTGCCACCATCGCGGCGGCACAGGGCGCGCGCCAGAATAAACAGCACGTCGGATGCACGATTCAAATACTGCTGAATTTCAACACGCACCCCGTCATCCAGTTGGCGCAGGGCGACCACGCTGCGTTCAGCGCGCCGGGCGGTGGCGCGAGCTACGTGGCAGTGACTGGCCGCTAGGGTGCCTGCGGGTAGGATGAACTCTTTCAGCGGCGGCAGCTCGTTGTTCAATCGTTCACTGTGGGCCTCGATGGCGGCCAGGTGCTCGGCGCTGACCATTTCGAATCCAGGCACGGCCAATTCACCGCCCAGATCAAACAGGTGGTGTTGCATCAGGCTCAGTAGCTCGTCCTCGGCATCATCGTGACCCAGCGCCGCGCGCAAGACCCCCAGGGTCGAATTCAACTCGTCAACGTCGCCGATGGCATGCATCCGCGCGTGGTCCTTGTTGATGCGAGTGCCGTCGCCGAGGCCAGTGGTGCCGTCGTCGCCGGTGCGTGTGGTGATCTTGCTGAGTCGGTTACC
>CAKZQE010000020.1 GCA_937139465.1 uncultured Gammaproteobacteria bacterium | reverse complement strand
CCACGCATGTGCCGTGTCGCGCATAAACGCACCCATCAACATGGTGACCCGGGATTCGTCGTCGGCGAGTGCCAGGTCGGGCAGTGCCATGGCCTCAGCGAGCACCGCGACTTGGCGTTCCTCCGCGGCCAGCATGATGGTGCCGTGCAGGGTCGGGTACAGTCGTTTGAGCCCGTGGTGCCCTTGGGCACTCGGCCCAGATGGCTCGTTGAAGGGCCCGCGTCCACGGTAGTCGTAACAGAAGGGTATTTGCGCAAGTCCGGTCAAGGCCGCCAAGGATGTGCGCGGTCGACCGATACGTCCGGTTCGGTACTTTTGGAACAGGGCCGCTCCAATGCCCACGGCTGCGCCAAACCCACACATAACATCGATGGTGCCGACATGGGCATGCTCTTCGGGAGTGCTCATGCCGCCGCCGAAGCGCTGCATGATGCCAGTGCTGGCTTGGATCAGGTCGTCGTAGCCCAGGTAATCGGTTCGCGGGCCCCGGCGGATACCACCAAAACAGTCAAGTTGGCAGAAAATTGCGTTGGGGTTCATTGCCTTGAGGCCGTTGGCGTCCAAGCCCATGTTGTTAATTTGTTGTTCCGTAGCGTTCCAGACCACTACATCGACGCTGGCGACTAGGCGTTCGAACGCCTCACGGCCTTCGCCATGGCGAACGTCCAATAGAACGGACTGTTTCGAACGCATGTGCGACATGCCGAAAATAACCGTGTTCCAACTGTCGTACAGCGGTGTGGCTGGATCAATTTTTACGACTTCGGCCCCAAATCGCGCCAAATACGAAACCGAGTGGGGGCCAGCGATAACGTTGCACAAGTCCAGGATTCGAACCCCGTCCAGCCAACCTGGATTGGTATCGCCAGGGTTGCTGAATACTCGTCGAGGGTTGTCCAACATGGCCGCCAGCGCGTCGTCGGCGCTCACATCACGCCTCGGTGTCGGTTCCAGCATGGCCTCGGCATTGTCATGCAGCCAGGCCACAGGCCCCGGTTGCAGCATTGGCCCAAACTGGTAGTCCTCGACTTCAATGATCAGCCCCGCAGCGGCGGCATGGTCATCGTAAATCCACTCCTGCAGCCAGCGATGAGGGGCCCCAGGGAACTTGCCTCGGCCAAAGATCTTGTCCCATTCCGTTGATGTTCTTTCGGCAAACACGACTTTCATACGTGCGCCGATGCGGTCGGCCCAGTGTTTGGGCAGGGGGTATACACCGAGCGACATGTCCGACGTCCAGAGGTCACTGCGCTGATAGGTGTCTGACTCTTCAGTCATGCCCTCGGCGACGAGTTCGTCATAAAGCCCCAGAGTTTGAAGGCAGCGCTTGGCGTGAAAACGGTGCGACGGGCAGACAACGTAGAAGTACCGGCCATCCTTGCATAGGTAGGAGCGGTAAAAGGGGTCCAGTAGCTCCTGCAGGGCCTCGTAACTCAGATCCATCGGTTCAGCGACAGCTCGGCGGCGCTCAATTTCTTTTTCGCGCAAGGTTTTGTAGCGCTCGGGGAAATTCCCAATTTTTATCGAGTTATAGCTCAGGCCTTCCATCAAGGCGGCAGCCAAGGGGACCTCAATGTAGTCCCCTAAACCCGTTTGCTCGCGCGACTGCAGCGCCAGCATAACCGACGATGCGGCGATGGTGGTGCCATAGGCTGATGCCAATGGGAGCGGCGAGAACGAAGGGTTGACCCCCATCAAAACTCGGTTGAGTCCCATGTCGGTAAACACGCCTGACTGCGCCGCAATCACGCTTTCAAATGCATGCCAGTCACGCCGTGCGGTGTCGTTTGACGCAAAGCCCGGTATCGACAGTGCGATCAGGTCAGGGCGTTGTGCGCATAGGGCTTTGAAGTCGATCCCCAGGCGCACAAGAGTATTCGGGCGAAAGTTTTCAATCAGGATGTCTGCCTGTTCGATCAGGGCATGTGCTTGCGCGAGCCCGTCCTCAGTGGACAGATCGATTGTTACGCACAGTTTGTTGCGATTCAGGATCGCCACCGCGGGGTTGTCCCATGAGGGGCCCGTTGGCGGGTCGACATGAATAACCGTGGCTCCGAAGTCAGCCAGAATCATGCCGACGGCGGGACCCGCTATGTATTGGCCAAAATCAACAACGTTAACGCCGGCCAGTGGCAGGGGTGTCGAAGTGCTCATGCGCGCTACCTATTTTTCTTTATTGTTGTGGCGGTGAATGGCTGTCGTGGCCTTACTCGCTGTCTTCCAAAATGAACGCGGCGGCTTTTTCCGCAATCATCAGCGTCGGTGAGTTGGTATTGCCGCTGGTGATGGTCGGCATAATGCTCGCATCAGCAACCCGAAGGTGACTGACGCCGCGAACGCGCAAGCGTGTGTCGACCACGGACATCGGGTCGTCATCGCGGCCCATCTTCACCGTGCCCACGGGGTGGAAAATGGTCGTCGCGATGTCCCCGGCGAGTTTGGCCAGCTCTTCGTCAGTCTGGTATTCCAGTCCCGGTTTGTATTCTTCCGGGCTGTAGCGGGCCAGGGCTTGCTGACTCACGACCTCGCGGATCTGGCGTAGGCTGTCGGCGGCAATTTTCCGATCTTCCGGCGTGCTCAGATAGTTCGGTTCGATCAGCGGTGGATCGTCGAAGCGGTTTGATTGAATTCGCACTTGTCCGCGGCTGGTGGGGTTGAGGTTACACACACTCGCCGTAAAGGCAGGGAATGGGTGCAGGTCTTCACCGAAGGCTTCCAGACTAAGCGGTTGGACGTGGTATTCGAGGTTCGCATAGGGCTGCTCCGGGTCCGATCGCGTAAAGGCACCGAGTTGGCTCGGCGACATGCTCATGGGGCCAGATCGCTTTAACAGATACTCCAGTCCGATCATCGCTTTGCCGAACAATGAACTGGATGTCGTGTTCAATGTTTTCACGTTGCTGACTTTGTACACGGCGCGAATCTGCAAATGATCCTGAAGGTTTTGGCCAACGCCTGGGGCATCGACCCGGACGGGAATATCATGGCGTTCCAGTAGCGCCCGCGGCCCAATGCCGGATAGCTGGAGGATCTGTGGAGAGCCAATGGCGCCGGCGGACAGGACAACCGAGCGCTCAGCAGACACGCTGATCGAGCGACCTTTGCGATTGACGATTGCACCGGTGCAGCGAGGCTGTGCGGCATCGTCGAATGACAGGCGCTCCACCTGGCTCTCGGTCCAGACCTCAAGGTTGCTACGGGATTGCGCGGGTCGCAGAAAAGCCTTCGCGGTATTCCAGCGCCACCCTTTGCGCTGGTTAACCTCGAAGTAGCCGACGCCAGCGTTGTCGCCGCTGTTGAAGTCGTCCGTCCGCGGAATGCCGGCCTGGACTGCGGCGTCGGAAAATGCGGCCAAAATGTCCCAGCTGAGCCGCTGTTTTTCGATGCGCCATTCGCCGCCATGGCCGTGTAGGGCCTTAAAGGCATCTCGTTCGGCGCCGGTTAAATCCGAGCCTTGGTCGAGGCGGTAGTGGTTTTCGTGTTGCTTAAATGAGGGCAAACAGTTGTTCCACGACCAGCCATCATCGCCCGTAAGCGCAGCCCAACCGTCGTAATCGCGCGCTTGTCCTCGCATGTAGATCATGCCGTTAATTGACGAGCATCCGCCTAGCGTTTTGCCGCGGGGGTAGCGCAGCGTTCGGCCATTCAATCCGGCGTCTGGTTGGGTGTTGAACAGCCAGTCAGTACGTGGGTTGCCAATGCAGTAAAGGTAACCCACCGGAATATGAATCCAGTGGTAGTTATCTTTTTTGCCGGCCTCGAGCAGAAGCACCCGGTTGGCCGGATCCGCACTTAGCCGATTAGCCAGCAAGCAGCCGGCCGATCCCGCACCGATGACGATGTAGTCGAAACTGGTCTGTTCCATGGAGAACCCCGATTTATTGTTGTTGGGTATCGCCGCTACTTGGCGACTGGCATGGTGAATTCAGCGCCTTTTTCAATGCTCTCGGGCCAGCGCTGCATGATCGACTTTTGCTTGGTGTAAAAGCGGACACCTTCCTCACCGTATGCATGCATGTCGCCGAACAGGCTCTTCTTCCAGCCGCCAAAGCCTTGCCAGGCCATAGGCACCGGGATCGGGACGTTGATGCCCACCATCCCGACCTGAATCTGACGGCCAAACTCGCGAGCGAGGTTGCCATCACGTGTAAACAGGGAAACGCCGTTACCAAACTGGTGACGGTTAATCAGGTCAACCGCTTCGGCGAAGGTGTCGACACGTACGCAGGCCAGCACTGGGCCGAAGATCTCTTCTTGGTAAATCTTCATGCTCTCGGTGACGCGGTCAAACAGGCTGCCACCCAGCCAAAATCCGTTCTCGTGGCCTTCGACTGCGAATCCACGACCGTCAACCAGCAGCTGCGCGCCCTCGTCGACGCCGGACTGGATGTACCCTTCAATGCGTGCCTTCGCCTGTGCTGTAACGATGGGGCCCATTTCTGCGCTCAGATCCATCCCGTCGGTGATCTTTAGGTCGCGGCAACGGTCAGCCAACTGGCCGATTATTTGGTCCCCCGCATTGCCCACGAGCACAGCCACCGAGATCGCCATGCAACGCTCGCCTGCCGAGCCGTAGGCCGCGCCGATTAGCGCATCAACCGTCTTGTCCAGGTCCGCGTCAGGCATAACGACCATATGGTTTTTTGCGCCGCCCAGGGCCTGAACCCGCTTTCCAAAATGTGCACCGCGCTCGTAGATGTAGTTGGCAATGGGGGTAGAGCCTACAAACGAAACGGCTTCGACGTCGTCATGCTCGAGCAAGGCATCGACGGCCTCTTTGTCACCGTTGACCACGTTGAATACGCCATCGGGGAAGCCCGCTTGCTTCATCAGCTCGGCGTAGAACAGTGCGGCGGTCGGGTCAGTCGGTGACGGTTTGAGGATAAAGGTGTTGCCCGCGGCAATGGCGACCGGGAACATCCACATTGGAACCATGACGGGGAAGTTAAACGGCGTAATGCCGGCCACCACGCCCAGCGGCTGACGCACGGTCCAGTTATCAATGCCAGTCGACACTTGCTCCGTGTAGTCGCCTTTCAGAAGCTGTGGCATGCCACAGGCAAACTCAATGATGTCGATGCCGCGCTCGACCTCGCCACAGGCGTCGGTAAATACCTTGCCATGCTCGGCTGTGATCAGCGTGGCCAAGGCGTCTTTGTTTTCGCGCACCAATTGCAAAAAGTTATTCATCAGGCGTGCGCGGCGAATGGGGGGCATCGCCGCCCAGGCGGGAAAGGCTTCACGTGCGGCGGCGACGGCTGTGTCAACGTCGCTGGCATTGGCCAGGGCCACCTGGCCGGTCACTTCACCGGTGGCCGGGTTGGTGACGTCTTGGAACCGTTCTGAGCTACCGGGTGCGACAGTGCCGCTGATGAAATGGTTGATGCGCTGAATCATGAGAAAGGTTCCGTGGTCATGGTTGGGATCGCAGCAAGTTCGCAAAAATACCGTTGGATATCCAATGAGTATTTTAAAAGCGAGGTATAAGCGTTGCTTATGGCGTCCGGCCATGGTTGTGCATTCGAATGCATGCGCATAAACTCGACGCACGAAAAAACAAGGAGACAGCCGTGGGCATGCAAGGTTTTTCAGACGAGTTCACGTCACCAGAGCACTATATCCTCGATATCACCTACCGAATTTGGGAAATGCGCGGCGTCGAGCTGATCCGCGATTGGTACAGTGCCGACTGCCCAGTCAAGACGCCCATGTCAGTGTCCGTGGGCGTTGATCCAGTGATCGCCGGTACCCAGGCTACGCTTGAGCAGTTCCCTGATCGTGACTTGTTGGCGGACGACATCATCATTGGCGATTGGAGCGACGAGGTCTTCTACTCGTCGCACCGGGTCCGCTCCCCTTGCACGCATACTGGCGATGGTTTGTTTGGCGAGCCGACCGGCTTGCCGATGGCCATGCTTACGATCGCTGATTGCATTTGCAAAGCCGATCAGGTGGTGGACGAGTACCTAGTTCGTGATAACTGCGGTGTGGCCGTTCAGCTGGGCATTGACCCTGTGGATCAGGTCAAGCGGATGATCGCCATGGGCAACACTGACGGTGAAACCTCGGCGGATGATCTGGTTGCGCGTTGGTCGGACGAGGTCAGGATCCACGGTGATGCGAGTGTCGCTGAGGTCGCCATCGAGGCCTACCGTAAGCGCCTGGCAAAAGACTACAGCTGGGTAGAGCACTACGACCGCGCCGTCCGTTTTGAAGGCTCGGGTGCGTCATTGTGCTACGGGCTATCGCGCCTGCAAGCCTGGGACCAAGCTCGGTTTGAAGGGTTATCGGACGCACAGCTGAATATTCACCACATCATTGTTCGTGAAGATCCGGCGAAACCCGTGCGTATTGCCTTGCGTT
>CAKZQE010000019.1 GCA_937139465.1 uncultured Gammaproteobacteria bacterium | reverse complement strand
GATTGCCCTGGACGAGCTGGCCGCGCGCCAATTGAAAGCCCGCGCCGAGGGTCGTCACATCACCGTCAATGCGGTCGACAAATTCCCGCGCATGGCTGACTACGTGGTGCCCACAGGCGTGCGCATCGGTGACGCTTCACGGGTTCGCCTGGGCGCGCACCTAGGTGACGGCACCACCGTGATGCACGAAGGCTTCGTTAACTTCAACGCGGGTACGGCCGGCGTCAGCATGGTCGAAGGCCGCATCAGTGCGGGCGTTATGGTCGGCGAAGGCTCCGATTTAGGCGGCGGCTGCTCGACCATGGGCACGCTGTCCGGTGGCAACGCGATTGTTATTTCCGTCGGCGAGCAGTGCTTGCTTGGCGCCAACAGTGGCCTAGGAATTCCTCTGGGCGATCGCTGCACCGTTGAATCGGGCCTATACCTGACCGCCGGATCGAAAGTGCGTGTTCTGGATGAGCAAGGCCGCGAGCTCAAACAGGTCAAAGCACGGGACCTGGCGGGCGTCAGCGACCTTCTGTTCCGCCGCCATTCGCAGACCGGTGCGATTGAATGCCTAGCCAACGCCCGCGCGATTGAACTAAACCCCGCGCTGCACAGCCACAACTGATGGATGCCACGGTTGCACTGGCCCAAGCCCTGATCCAACGTCGCTCGGTGACGCCGGAGGACGCGGGCTGTCTTGGCGTTATCGGTGAGCGCCTGGAAAAGCTGGGCTTTGAGCTTGAATACATGGATGCGGGCGACACTCGCAACCTCTGGGCCCGCCGTGGCCATGGCGCACGGGTGTTTGCCTTTGCCGGCCATACGGACGTCGTGCCAACGGGCCCGGAAGAGGAATGGACCTTTCCGCCCTTTGACGGCCACATCAGCGATGGGCTGCTGCACGGGCGTGGCGCTGCGGACATGAAAGGCTCGCTGGCCGCCATGGTCACCGCCTGCGAGCACTTTTTAGCAAACCACCCGGACCCGAGCATCGACCTGGCGTTTTTGCTGACCAGTGACGAAGAAGGCCCGGCCACGCACGGCACCCGCCATGTAATGGACGTCCTTCAGGCTCGCGGCGAGGCGATCGACTGGTGTTTGGTCGGAGAGCCGTCGAGCAAGGACACCCTGGGCGATATCGCTCGCCGTGGTCGCCGTGGCTCGCTCAATTGCACGTTGCGCGTGCGCGGCCGTCAGGGCCACGTCGCCTACCCGCATTTAGCGCTGAACCCCATTCATGAGGTCGTGCCTGGGTTGTCGGCGCTTAGCTCAATCGAATGGGATCAAGGGAATGAGTACTTCCCCGCGACCACCTTGCAGATCAGCAACATTCAGTCCGGCACCGGTGCCACCAACGTGATTCCCGGGACCTGCGAAGTGAAGTTCAACTTCCGATTCAACACCGAGCAAACCCCAGACGGACTGAAGGCCAAAGCCGAACAGTGCTTCGCAGGCTGCGCGGCGGAACTGGAGTTTGATTGGGACCTGTCCGGCCATGCGTTCTTGACCGATGGCGGCCCCTTGGCAGGCGCCCTGCAGCAAGCCTGTCAGGACGTGCTCGGCATCACGCCGGACATCAAAACCGGCGGGGGCACCAGCGATGGCCGCTTTATCGCCCCAACGGGCACCGACGTGGTCGAACTGGGCCCGATCAACGCCACCATTCACCAGGTCAACGAGTGTGTCCGTGTCGATGACCTACCGCGACTGAGCCGCACCTACGCGCGTATTCTGGAGCTGATGTGCGGTTAAG
>CAKZQE010000018.1 GCA_937139465.1 uncultured Gammaproteobacteria bacterium | reverse complement strand
GCCCAGCATGGCCAACGCCATGCCGGGAAAAGCCGCGACGGGCACGACCTCACCGGCGATGGGCCACGCCAACAAGGCGCCCACTGCCGGCACCAAAAACATGATCGCTGACACCTGCGCCAAATTGCCTCGGCGCACCATGCTGAACATCAACATAATCCCTAGCACCGAATTCCCCAGCACCAAGTAACCCACTGCCCACAAAAAGCCGGGCGCCGTCGAGCCGTTGAACCCCTCAAGGGCATAGGCCACTGGCACACTGATGACGGCGGCGAACACGTACTGAACCCAGGTACCCATAATCGGGTGCACCTGAAGCTTTCGCTGTTTCTCGATCACCTGACCGATCGACAACCCAACCACCGCTAAAAAGCCCAATAAAGCGCCTAGCAGATAGCCGGTTTGACCATCCATTTGCGTACCAATAACCCAGCCTGCGCCGGCCAGCCCCAGTGCCAAACCAATCCACAGTTTTAACGACGGCATCTCGCGGCGGAATAACGCGCCGGCTAGAATGATTAACACCGGCTGGGAGGCGGCGAACAAGGCCATAATGCCGGCGCTGGCCCCCAGCTTCAGTCCGATATAAACGCTGCCAAAATGACCGATTTGTAGAAACAGCCCGGTGCCGACGAGTGCTTTGATGGATGACCAGGCCGGCAGCGGGATTCGCATGATCAACACCAAGGGGGTCAGCGCCAACACGGCGCCTGCGAAGCGGAACGCCAGCAAATTGAGCGGTGTGGTGTATTCCAGACCCACCTTGGCCACGGCGTAGCCCGCACTCCAAAAGCCCAAAAACAACCAGGGTACCCACGCATGAAACAGCGGCATTCATTGTCCTCAATCGACCCCGCGCTTGACCTGCGCCGGGAGGACGCGGACTCTAGCACACTCGCCGTTTGGATCGCGCGCAGTATGGGAGCCACGCCATTGGATCACCCGCAGGTTCGAGCCATCCGCACCCGTGTAGGGCAACAGGGCCTCATCGGCCTGGGCATCGCGGTGCTGATTGGCTTCTCACTCGCATTGCTCCGCCTGCTTGTTGGCAGCGAGCCAGCCACCCCGGGGCCTGCCATGTGGCTAGCTGGCGCCGTCGTGGCATGCCTGCCGCTGGCTTGGTTTGCCCGCCGCCACGCCAGTGCCATCGTCGGCGTTTGCATTGGTTTGTTCGGGTCGGTCGCCGCGTTAAACGGTGGGCTGATCTACACCGTCGGGCCGATTTACCTCGGCAGCCTCTTCCTGACCATCGCCGATAGTCGCCGTCACGGTTTGATTTTCCTTGGTGCTCTGTCCACCACGGGCCTGTTGATGCACCTAGCAGGTGTGGCCGACGCTGACTTTAAGGCATTGGTTCGATGGCTCATTCAGGTCCTTGCTGCCGCCGTGCTGTGTTGGTTCATTGGTGACGTCTTTCACCGCATCAGTCGCATTTTAGGCGAACGTGATGACGCCCTGGCCGCTGTCACCGACAGTCAAGCGGAGCTGGCCCGCAAACAAGCCAGTCAGGATCTGGTGTTCGGCATGATCAGCCATGAAATGCGTGCCCCGATTGCCCGGCTGTCCCTGCTTGGCTCCCGCCAGGGGCACCAGGTTGAACAGACCCGGTCACGCGCCTTACGCCGCCTGGTCAATGTGTTGGAGCGAATGCGCCAAATAATCGACCCGGACTATCACCCACGCTCGAGCCGCCAGCCGACCGTGCTGAGCGCGCTGGTACGCGAGGTGCTTACGGATGCCAGCGAGATGGCGGACGTGGTCAACCTTGATGCGACGACGCGGATCGACCCAATTTATGACTTTCCGCTGATTCTGGACGCAGACCGGTTGCGAACCATCCTGACCAACGGGTTGGAAAATGCCATTCGCCATTCCGGTGCCTGTCATGTCCGCTTATCCGTCACCGGCGACGAGAAACGTATTCACCTCGCCATTGAGGACGACGGCTGCGGGTTTGATGCCGACAGCCTCAGCACTCTGCACGAGCCCTGGGCGCGGGGGCCTGAGGCTAAAGGCACGGATGGGTTGGGCCTTGGCTTGCACATCATTAATCAGGCGGCGTCGGAGCTCGGTGGCAGCATGGCGCTGGCCGCATCTGACGAGCTCGGTGGCGCAGCGATCCACGTCGAGGTCGAAGGCGAAACGCACATTGAACGGCGCGCGCCCACCCGCCGTCAGGATTTGTCTGGCTTAACCGTCGCCTTAGTCGATGACGATCAAATCCTGGGGGAGTTGACCGCCGACAGCCTGCGCGCGCTGGGGGCCAGCGTTGAGTATTACGCCCGCGCAGAAGCGGCCGACCTCGGCATCGAGAACACACCCCCGGACCTGATCATTGTCGATCCCTTCATGCCGCGCGTACCCGGCGCCGAGTGGATCGAAGCGGCGAAAAAACGTGGCGTGTCAGCCCCCATCGTTGGCCTGACCGGGGCGCTGCTGTTGTCCGGCGAGCACCCCCTGGTCACCGCGGGCGCCGTCGACGTACTAGAAAAGCCGATACACATGCCCAGTTTGCTGCGCCTGATCAGTGAACAGGGTATCGGCTGAGCGCCCCACTCATCGCCGATCGGCACGCCAGCGCTCCGGGCGTTCAAAGTCACCGGCCCACAGCCCTGCCCGGTTGTCACGGGCCATGGCTTCGTCGGCTGCATAACGATCCGTGTATCGACGGTACGCCACCGCATGGCCCGCCTGGACCATCAGCGCGTTCAATTCACCTGCGCCCGCGTGACACACGCTGACACGGCGCCCATAGGCGTCGCGGTCCTGTTCCATACAGCTCACAGAATCACGCCCAATCAAGGATTTCAGGTAGTCAGTGGCGCGTTCACCACAGTCATAGGCACGGCCGCGGGCGTCGCGACAACGCTGTCGGCCTTCAGGGGCATCGATACCAAAGAGGCGAATTTGGGTTTCGCCAATAGCCAGCGAATCCCCGTCAACAACGCGGGCGGGACCCGTTACCACGCCTTGAACACCCGGTGCCGCTGGGGCATCGAGCATGCCACTGCGATCAATCGCCACCCAGGCCGCAAAACCCGCGACAATCAGGGCATGTTTATAGGTCTTTGTCATGCCCACAGGTTAACGCGGCTTAGGCTCGCACGTACGCCCAGCCGTCTAATTGTTGCTGGGCTAGGTAGCTGACCGCCGAACTGACGGTCACCCAAGCCAGCGGCACATCGGCCATCTGGGTCGCGATGGAGTTGGCACACACACGCAGCGCTGGGTCATCAAGCCCCAATGAAATGGCCCGGCGCACACCCGTCCCCGACACCACAAGTTGGACCTCGGCATCGGGCTGATCCCGGCGAAAACTGGCCAAATTACGAAGGGCACGGTCAACCGCTTCGGAGGTGGGAGCGTGAATACACAAGCGTAGCGGGGTCATACGTGGAACGAGTACCTGAATCAAAACACGGCACTTTACGACAGCCCAAGGCCGCCGCCAAAGATCAAAAAATTACGTCGTTATAACCAAATGTTTAGCGTGTCAGCCGCGCCAAACACAACGCCACTAAGTGCATCGCAAAGGTCGCCGTGACGGGCATGCTGGCACCCAGACCGCCCCCGCAGTCGAGCCCACCAACAGCTTCGGGAGCACGCTTGGCCTGAGTACCACCATCGGGCGACGGATATCGCGGCTGCTCGGTCGAATAAACGCAGGGAACGGACATTTTCTTGCCGTCTTTTGGCCAACCCTGCGCGCGCAACTGACGACGTAATTTGGCCAGCAGTGGGTCCTGAATGACCCGAGCCAGATCCGCCGACGCAATCTGCCCTGGGTCGACTTGACCGCCGGCAGCACCGCTCACGAAACAGGGCAATTTAGCCCGTCGGGCCGCCACCACCATCGCTTGCTTCGCCGCTAGGCTGTCACAGGCGTCGATCACCGCGTCAAGCGCCGTTAAGTGGTGGCCCACATTCGCCGGGGTGACAAAATCTTCGACCGCTGTGACCTCACAGGCTGGGTTGATCAATCGAATGCGTTCGGCCATGGCCGCGGCCTTGTTGAGCCCGTACTGCCCTGCCAAGGCCGGCAACTGACGGTTGGTGTTGGACACGCACAGATCGTCCAGATCGATCAGGCGGATATGCCCAACCCCGCTGCGGGCCAGGGCTTCCGCCACCCACGAGCCAACCCCACCAATGCCGACCACCGCGACCCGCGCCGCCGCCAGACGAGCGTATCCATCGGTGCCATAACAGCGGGCGATCCCCGCAAACCGTTCCAAGTCCATACGCCGATGATACCCCCTGCCCAATGGGGTAGCATCAGAGATCGATACAAAAGGACAGGACATGAAGGTTTTAGTTACCGGCGGCGCCGGCTACATCGGCAGCCACTGCCTGGTCGAGCTGATACAGGCCGGCTTTGAGCCCGTCGTATTCGACAACTTATCCAACGCGTCGCGTGAATCCATGGCGCGTGTCGAACAGATCACGGGGCAGACGGTCAGCTTTGTCCAGGGCGATATCCGCGATGCGCAGGCGCTCGAGGGCCTGTTTACGGCCCACCGATTTGACGCCGTGTTGCACTTGGCCGGATTGAAGGCCGTTGGCGAATCTGTCGCCAAGCCCTTGACCTACTACGACAACAACGTCGTCGGCACGGTTAGGTTGCTGGAAGCGATGACCGCGCATGGATGCCTGAATATCGTGTTCAGCTCGTCAGCCACGGTTTACGGGGATCCGCAGACCCTCCCGATCGACGAGGCGCAGCCCGTCGGTGGCACCACGAATCCGTATGGCACCAGCAAATACCAGATCGAGCGCATGCTGGGTGACTGGGCCGCGGCAACGGCTAGCGCGCGCGTTATTGCGCTACGTTACTTCAATCCCGTGGGCGCTCATCCCAGCGGTTTAATTGGCGAGGACCCGCAGGGCATTCCCAATAACCTCATGCCCTACGTGCAACAGGTCGCGGCGGGCAAATTGGCCTGCTTAAGCGTCTTTGGGGATGACTACGACACCATCGATGGAACCGGCGTACGTGACTACCTGCATGTGGTCGACTTGGCCCGAGGCCACCTCGCGGCACTGAACAAGCTGGCCCAGATGGACCCGGGCAAAACCGCGGTTAACCTCGGCACCGGCAACGGCCTGAGTGTGCTGCAACTGATCCACGCATTTGAAGCCGCGTGCGGCGCGCCGCTGGCGTACAAAGTGGCGCCGCGACGACCCGGCGACATCGCGGCCTGCTATGCCGATCCCCGTTTTGCCCAGCGCTGGCTTGGGTGGAGCGCTACGCTGGACCTAACTGCCATGTGCGAGGACGCATGGCGGTGGCAAAGCACCAACCCTTCGGGATACTCTCCCGCTTGAACTTTTTATAAAAATCACCACCTAACCCTTAGGTTAAAGCAACTAGGAGCGAAACCTTAAATGAGCGAAGAACGCGTCATAGCAGCCACGACGACTGCAACCAGCGAGCGTGGCACCGTAACGAAAGTCCTGCGTCAGACCTACATGCTGCTGGGCATGACCTTGGCCTTCAGTGCCGCCATGACGGCTGTTGCTGTCAGCGTCGGCGCGCAACCCATGAACTGGATTGTCTCCCTGGTGGTGATGTTGGGCTTGTTGTTCGCCGTCCAGGCTAAGCGCAACAGCGCCATGGCACTGCCGTTGGTGTTCGCCTTTACCGGCTGGATGGGCTGGTCACTTGGGCCGATGGTCTCAATGGTATTGGGCAGCGCTGGCGGCGCGGGCATCCTGTTCAACGCCACCGCAGGTACCGCCATCACCTTCTTCGGCTTGTCAGCCTATGCCGTGACCACCGGGCGCGACTTCAGCTTCCTTCGAGGATTCCTGATGACGGGCTTGATCGTCTGTCTGCTGGCCATGCTGGCTGCGTTCTTTATGAGCATGCCGGTTCTGCACTTGGCAATCAGTGGCGCACTGATCCTGCTGGCATCCGGTTTCATCTTGTTTGACACCTCAAACATCGTAAACGGCGGCGAAACTAACTACGTCATGGCCACGGTCAGTCTGTACGTGAACATCTACATGCTGTTCTCGAACCTGTTGGCCATCATGGGCATTATGGGCAGCGACGACTAAGTCCTCGCCTGCCACTAGAAAGCCCCGCCCTGGCGGGGCTTTTTTGTTTTATGCTACGGAAAATGGAAGCTGAACGATGACCCTGAGTGCCCTGCTTGGCTTATTCGCCGCCACACTACTATTTGCGATCACGCCCGGCCCGGGGACCATTGCCGTGATCAGCCGCGGACTGTCGCGGGGGTTTTGGCCGTCGTTTGTGCTCGGCATTGGGTTAACGCTTGGGGATATGATCTACCTATGGGCAGCGATGCTGTCGCTGGGTTTTATCGCCGACCATGCCGGCTTTTTGTTTCAGTGGGTGCGCTGGCTAGGCGGGGCGTATCTGATCTGGATCGGCATTCAAACCTTCCGCAGCCCTGCGCCAGTCATGGGTTCGGAACAACCCATCGGCAGTGGCTGGATCAAAAGCTTGATTGCCGGGTGCGCCATTTCCTGCACTAACCCGAAGGTGATCTTGTTTTACCTGGGGTTTCTGCCGGTATTTTTGGACATGGCCGCCCTGACCCTTGCTGACATGCTGTGGGTTAGCCTCGTCATCGAGTTGGCGTTGCTCACGGTGTTGTTCGGCATTTCGTTAAGCGCGCACCGTGTGCGCCCGCTGCTCGCCCGCGGCCGCTTCGGGACCTGGATCAATCGTGTTGCCGGCACCACCATGGGCGGCGTTGGCGTCGCGGTGGCGACGACATGAAACCCTACACCCTGCTGATTAGCCACGAGAGCGACACGACAGCCCTGGAACTGGCCACGGCCATCCACGCCACTGAACCGGGCCTGTACCGATTGTTTTTCTTTCAGGCCGGCGTCAGTCAGCTGAACACGAACTGCTACCCCACCTCAGGTCCAGCCTTGGCCCAGCGCTGGGCGGACTTCCTACGCGATTCAGGTATTGATGCCTTGGCATGCGTCACCAGTGCGCTGGCGCGGGGGGTACTGGACACCGCCCAAGCCAACAAATTAGGACGCCACCCCACCCTGTGCGAAGGCGCCAGCCTCGGAGGCCTCGGGCAACTCGCAGACGCCTATGAGCACAGCCGCGTGGTGCATGTGAAATGATTGCGGTGGTGCTAACAGCCCCCTGGTGGGACCGTGGCGCGACCAAGGCCGGATTGGATTTGGCGATGACACTGGCGAGCTTTGACATGCCCTTTGAATTATTCATCCAGGGCGACGCCTGCGGCATGCAACGCGCCGACGGCGGTCAAGGCCACCCGTCAAAAGCGCTGTCCAGTTTAGGACTGTATGGCAAACCCAATTGGTTTACCGACCAAGACGGCCCTTGGATTGACGGTGCCTGCGTCCTGTCATCAGACGACTGCGCCCAGCGTATTCGGGCCTGCTCACAGGTGGTGCGCGTATGAAAACCCTGCACCTATTAATGAGCCCCGGAGCGATCGAAAGCGCCCGACACCAGATCCAGCCCGGCGACCAATGGGTTAGCTTTGGACGACCCGCTGACCTTGGCGGCCTGGGCTATGAATACGGCGTCGATATGGATGCTATCGGCCTCGTTCGCCTGATGAACGCCGCTGAGCGAATCGAAACATGGTAGCCCGGGACGAGGATGGCTATCTGGTCGACTTAACGGACTGGACCCCAGCCATTGCGGAGTCATTGGCCGCCGAGCAAGGCATTACCCTGACCGAGGCGCACTGGGAGCTGATCGAGCTGATCCAATCGTTTTACCAGCGCTATGAGCACAGCCCGTCGAACCGGCCGCTGGCGAAGTGGATTCGAGACCACCTCGGGCCCACCAAGGCCGCCACGCTGTACCTGATGGGCTTGTTTCCGGTTAGCCCGCCTAAGCAACTGGCCCTGATTGTTGGCCTGCCGCGCCCCGAGCACTGCTTGTAGAGGCTCGCGTCGGCAGCTTGACAGCAACCGTCGTACCGGACGGGCCGCTGTGCATAATCCAGACTTCCCCACCCTGACTTTCGACGGCGCGACGAATCAAGGCCAAACCCAGCCCAGGACGTCTGCGCTGACTGGACAGGGTCGAGAACACCCCGAACACCGTGTCCCAGTGTTCTGGCGCGATACCGCCGCCGTCGTCCGTAACGGTTGTTGTCACGTAGGCGCCATCAACATTCGAGCGCACCGTGACCATGCCTTGGCCTTTGGGGTGATGGTGAACCACATTCAACAGCAGCTGCCGAAAAATAGAATCGGCGACCGATCGCGGCACAAACACCGACCCTGGGGCATCGATGTCGACACGGAATCCATCCCCCAGGGTTTCAGCGGCCAAGTCCGCGATAAGGGGTTGCAGGGCCAAATTGACCGGTGCTGATTCATCGCGGCCGACACGGGCGTAACGCACCAAACCGTCGAGCAGGGCATCCAAATCGACACTCAACGATTTTAACCGTTCTACATACTCCAGCGCCGCCGGCGACAATTCGTTGGATGCGTCCTCGCCCAGCAAATCCACATAGGTCCGGATCGATCGCACAGGCGAGCGCAAGTCGTGGGCCGCAACGAAGGCGAAATTATCCAGGTCACGGTTACTGCGCTCCAGCGTCTGAGCATGGGCCTCGGCCGCATCTGCGGCGGCGCGCGCCACCGCCAACTCGCGTTCTGCCCGGGCGGCCTCGGCCAGTTTGTTCTCGTAACGAATGCGCCGGTTACGATCGACCAGCAAGGCCCAGCGGTGCACACCCAGCGCCAGCGCGCTCCAGGTCAGCAGGCCAACAATGGCCCACACACGCCAGACACTGCTTTGCATCGCCGCCAGCTGTGCACGGCTGATCACGCTCATCACGGTTAAATCAGGTGCCAGTAACCGAACGTCCCGGCGCTGCTGTTCCAGCGTATTGACGCGCTGCCAGGCCACATAACCGGCGGGGGTGTCGACAACGCCTTGGTCGGCCGACTGCACCGCTGCCCATCCGGCGGAGTTATCGACCGCAAAGGAGCCACCGTGCCCAAGTTGGCGCCCCCACTGCTTACTGGAATCCGGGGCAACCAAATAGTCACCGCTTTGATCGACCAGATACGCATGGTCTTTGTTGACCGCCAAGCGGCTAACTAACTCCAGGTACTCGTGGGCGCGCTCGTTAATGATCAAAATCCCGCGCGACAACCCAGATGGGTCTCGAATCGGGGTCATGAGTCGAAGCGTGGGCAGGATGGGCTCCTCGACCACGCCGTTCTCTTCGTTCAAGTCGATCGGTGATATCCACAGCGAGCTGGGGTCCATGCCAAGGGACGCGCTGAAGTAGCTGCGATCGCGCTTGTTCTGGAGGTCGCGGTCTGGAACGCGAACGATGCTGTTGTCCGGCAGGCGCTGCAGGCGCAGTCGCTCGTTGCCGTCTTGGTCAATCCAGCGCACCTGATCGACGGCGCGGCGGCGGCCGATGACGCCCTGAAACACCGTATCTAGGGGGACAACGTTGCCTTCTGAAAAGAGCGCGTCAGCCAGCGCCTGCTCACTGCGCATGGACACCAGCAGATCCAACGACCGCCCTAACCCGATAAACAGCTGGGACGCCGTCTCGCTGACGGTGCGCTGGTGAGTCGCCAGGGTTTGCTGCAGTCGGATCTGATACTGGGTGTACGCGAAGCCGGATACCACCAGGACCAAAACGAGCGTGGCCGGCAGCATTATCCGGCCCCACCAATACCAGGTGACGTTGTCGCGTACTTTGTTTTGTTTCGCCATGGCGCGGTTATAAAGGGAACCCGCGCCCATTGGAAGGCTTAGCCGCGGTTTTCCCGAACCCAAGCGATCGCCGCCGCGGTGGAAGCGTCCTTGCCGTCAGTGTTGCCCGTGGCCAAGGCGTCAGCGGCACTCAAGGCCAGTGCCTTGCCCAGCTCCACACCCCACTGATCGTAGGCGTTAAGGTTCCACAACCATCCCTGAACGAAGATCCGGTGTTCATGGAAAGCGATCAGCGCGCCGAGGGCGCGCGGCGTCATGGCCTCAGTCAAAAACAGCGTGCTGGGGCGCGAGCCGGGGAAGGTCCGGTGCGGACCTAAATCCAACCCACCGGGGCCTGACATTTCAGCACGGGCTGTGTCGGTGTCTTTGCCAACCAGCAGCGCTTCGCCCTGCGCGAGCGCGTTGGCCACCAGCAGGTCGTGCTGACTCTGTGCCCCCAACCGAGCATTGGCGGGCACGATAAACTCGACCGGAATCCAGTCCGAACCCTGATGCAGCAGCTGGAAGAATGCGTGCTGGCCGTTGGTGCCCGGCTCGCCCCAGACCACCGCCCCGGTGGGGTGATCGATCGGATTACCTTCACGGTCAACGCGCTTACCCAGGCTTTCCATATCGGCTTGTTGCAGATACGCCGGTAGCTCGCTTAGGTGTTGGTCGTAGGGAATCACCGCGACGCTGGGCTTATCCCAGTCCTGGCGATACCACGCGTAGAGCGCGCCCATCAGCACCGGCAGGTTTTGCTCAAACGCTGCCGATTGAACGTGCTGGTCCATGTCCCGAGCACCGGCCAAGAACTCGCAGAACGCGTCGCGACCGATGGCGATCATGATTGGCAAACCAATCGAGCTCCACAGGCTGTAACGCCCGCCGACCCAATCCCAGAAGCCAAAGGTTTGCTCGGCACCGATACCGAACTCAGCGACCTTATCCGCTGCGGTCGACAGTGCGACAAAGTGATCCGCCACCGCCGCGTCGCCGAGCGACGCCACCAACCACTCCCGCGCTGCGCGGGCATTGGTCAGCGTCTCGATTGTGGTAAAGGTTTTTGACGCCACGATGATCAAGGTTTTGGCCGGATCGGCCCCTTCTAGCGCGTGGTAGAGATCGCTTGGGTCGACGTTCGCGACGAAGCGAAGGTCGGGCCCATTATGGTCTGGGGCAAGGGCTCCAACCGCCATGCGCGGACCCAAATCTGAACCGCCAATGCCAATGTTAATCACACGCTCGATTCGCTCGCCCGTGGCACCGCGGTGCTCGCCGGAGCGCACGCGCTCGGCAAACGCCAAGCAACGCTCGCGCTCACGCAGGACATCGCGCATCACGGGCTCACCGTCTGCGTGGCAATCGTCGCCCGCCTCGGCGCGCATCGCCATGTGCATCACCGCACGCCCTTCCGTCAGGTTCAGCGGCTTGCCGGCAAAAAGATCCTTAATGGCCTGGTCAATGCCACGCTCGCTGCACCATTGCTTCAGGGCAGCCATCGACGCTTCGTTCAGGTAGTGCTTGCTCAGATCAACCCGCCAAGGGCCCGCCTGTAGCGTCAATGACTGGGTGCGCTCCGGCGTCATCCAGTTCGATAAAGGCTGCTGACTCAGCTCCGCCGCCAATGCTTTTAATGTACTCATGCCAACGCCTCCAGAACGGCTTCACGGGTAGGTAGGTCAGCGCCACGGCGCGAGCACGTCACCGCCGCCGCCGCAATCGCCCAGCTCACGGCGGCCGCCATGTCGGCCCCTGGCAGCAAATCTCGCTTTAGTTCGCCCTGGCGATGCAAGGCATCGAGCATCGCAGCCTGAAAGGTATCGCCGGCCCCGACCGTGTCAATCACCTCAACCTTGCGGCCAGGCACCTCGATCGTTTGCTCGCGACTAAAGGCGATCGCGCCGTCCGGTCCGCGTGTCACCACCACCCATGCGGGCCCAAGCTCCAGCGCCGCACGCGCAAAGGTCTCAACGGATGAGCCGGGGGACAGAAACTCGATGTCCTCGTCCGATAGCTTGATCAAATCCGCCTGCGAGCCAAGCCGCTCAAAGGCATCCAACCACACCGCGCGGTCAGGCTGAATCGATGGCCGGACGTTGGGGTCATAGGCGATAACACTAGAGTCCCGGGCGCGAGCCACCAGCGTCGCTAGGGAGCTTGCGCAGGGTTCGACCACGGTTGAGTACGAGCCTAGGCTGATGGCATCAAACGCAGTGTCACTCGGAAGCTGGGACTCGCTCAAGGACACATCGGCACCGCCTTCGATGTAAAAGGCATAGCTTGGGTGGCCGGCGGCGTTCACAGACACCATCGCCAAGCTCGTATTACGATCGCACCGCGCCACATAACGCGTGTCAATGTGGTTTGCCGTCATAAAGGTCTGGATCTTTTCGCCCAAGGTGTCCGTGGAGTTCGCCGTCAGGTAACCCACCGGGTTGCCCAACCGCGCCAACCCGAGTGCTACGTTCAACGGCGAGCCGCCGATGTGCGCGGACAAATCCAGCGACGTCAGTGAATCGGACGGGGTTTGGAAGACATCAAATAACGCGTCGCCACAGGCTAAAAACACGGCTAGTTCCTTCTGATTTTGTTAGGATTTCCGAAACGGGAGCACCACATTGAAATTATTTCTTGATACTGCAGACACCAGGGTTTGGGATCAACTGGCTGACACCGGCTACTGGCACGGCATCACCACTAATCCGCTGTTGCTTCAACGCGCGGGCGTTCCCTGCACGTTGAAATCATTGTCAGCGCTCTATCAGCACGCCATGGCAATGGGCTATGGCGAACTGCACATACAGGTGTTCGGGGACGACTGGGTCGACTGCGGTCGTGCCATCTTAGCGATGGGCCCAAATACCCGGGTCAAAGTCCCGGCGATCGCCCGCGGCTTTAAAGCCGCCGATGCCATTGGGTCCCCAACGCGCACCACATTCACTGCGGTCTATAGCACTGGGCAAGTGATGGCCGCATCGGCCTTCGGCGCCGCCTACTGCGCGCCCTACTACGCACGCCTCAGCGAAGCCACCTCACAACAGATTGCCGATCAGGCCTTCGACCAAATGGCCGTGGCAACCGGCAACACCGAGTTGCTCGTTGCGAGCCTTCGCAATGTCGATCAGGTCGCTGCCTTAGCCGGACGCGGCTTCAGCTGTTTTGCGCTACCGGGGGCCATCGCCAGTCAGTGGACCGACCCGGCGCTGGCACTTGAGGCTGTCAGCGACTTCGAAAAAGCCGCCGTGCTGACCTAGGCATTGCCAATGGCCGCCTTAGTCAGCACAACGTTGCCATATAGCGCAGGCTCACCTGTCGCGACTGTGGCAAAAGACTCCCGAACCGCGCTATAAAACTCCGTATTCCCCAGCGCTTCCACCGATATATTGCAGCTTTGCTGTATCTTTTTGTGGATTGGGCGATCGGCATCAGGCATCACGGCCCGTTCAATTGGCATCACGCTTAAGACCGCGCTCAACATGTCAACCAAACCAAGCCCGTCGGCCCGAATTAATCGCGTCGCCTGAGCCGCCGCGGGGTAGTTGGCATCAACCAAGGCAATTTGATCACCGTGACCCATTGATGCTAGGGCATGCAACAGGTCAGGGCTCAAACGCCTATCAATACCGATCAACATCCTCAGTGCTGCCGAGCTTGTTCAAACAGGGTGTCTGTGTAGAGCGAGCCGAGCAGTGCTACGGCACCAAGCGCCAACACAGGAACCCCAGGCCAGCCGCCGAGCGTCAACACGACACCCGCCAGCACGGTCACACCCATCATTGCAACGGATGTCTGGCGGCCAGGCCGCGCCAAAGCCGCAAAACCGGCGATAGTCATGACCAAAAGCGAAACGCCAGCCATCCAGGTTGCACTCACGATGCTTTGAACACCGACCATCGCCTCTGGGTCCAAGACGCGCTTGGCCTGGGTCGGTGCGAGGTTCACTCCCTGTGACACCAGCGACGATACGCTGTTGTGCTCAAACAAGCTGATTTGAGCGCTAACAAACTGCGATACGGGATGGATGCTCGCGAACAACAACGACGCTGCTGCCACCGCTAACAAGACCTGCTTGATCTTACGAGGCGTTGCGCTTTGACGAACGATGTCGATACCGACGGCCAGCAAAATAATCATGCCAAGAACGACCATCTGCCAAAACGTATTCAACTGAGCCAAGGTCAACCCATTGCTGATTAACTTCAAAAGAATAACGCCCAGGAAAGTACCGAGGATCGAGCCGCGCCCGCCGAACAATGAGGTACCACCGATCACCACCGCGGCAATCGCGTCGAGTTCCCACATTTGGCCGTAGTCGCTCTTAGCGTAAGGGGCCCGGCCCAAAAACATCAGCGCCGCAAAGGCAGCCGTCATGGAACAGATCACGTACGCCAGCACCTTGTAGCGTCGAACGTCAATCCCAGCTTGACGTGAACCTTGCTCATTCGAGCCGATCGCATAGATGTACCGACCCAGCTTGGTGTGCTTAACGATTAGGCCAAGGACAACAAAGAACAGCAGAAAAATAACCAGTGACATTTGAAACGTGCGGAAATACTCAATCCAGTTCGCATCTACCCATTCGCCCAACGGCATCAAAAAGTCAGGCAGCGTTCCTTCTTTGTAGCCATTGCGCAATGGCGTCAGTGGGTTGTACCGGCCGAAGTAGTCAAATACACCGTCCAATTTCGGCGAAGCCTGGGCGCCGGTGGTTAGGTGACCGGTGCCCCGCCAAATAGACAGGCCGGCCAAGGTCACAATAAAAGCCGGCATACCAAACCTGGCGACCAGCGTTCCATGAATCAAGCCGATTGAAAGCCCCAGTGTGAGACCGAACAAAATAGCCAAAAGCGGCGGGAAACCCCAGTACGAGGCGACGTAGCCGACCAGGGCAGCCGTCATACCCATGACAGAGCCGACCGACAGGTCAATCCCGGCCGTCAAAATGACCAGCGTCATACCGCCGGCGATCACACCCAGCGCCGCAGAGTTGTTTAAGATCGTCATTAGGTTCGACGGGTGGAAAAAAGGCTTGCCATCTGTCACTAGCTCAATGGCAACCGCCAGAATCACGACGGCGAGCAAAGCGCCAGACCAGTCCTTTTTAAAGTAGTTGGCCAAGGCCATGGCAAAACGAGAGGATGTGTGTGTGTCAGGCACAGTCTTGGCTCCAAAAATGGATAGTATTCAAAAAAAAAAAGTAGATGAGGCCGCCCCGGTCGGAGCGGCCGTCGGCAATTACATGCCAATCAACGCTTTGTATTCCGCTGACGTTTCAGGGGTCACCAAAAAAGTACCGGTATCAATGCGCTTCTCAACGGTCATGTTGCCCGCCGCACGTATGGCTGTTTTGATGCCCTGGTATCCCATCTGATACAGCATCTGCGCCGTATCGACCTGGACCCAACCTTCGTCCATCGCAACGATGGCATCGGCAGCACCGTCAAAGCCAACCAGCTTAACGTCGCCCGGCCCAAAGCCTAGGTTTTCCAGTGCCGCTTTAGCGCCCATCGTGCCGCCGTCCCAGGCGTTTACGACCATCTTGACGTCACTGTGGTTGTTTAACAAAGCTTCAACGCCCGCCTGAGCCTGATCGGAGTTCCACTCGGTTGGGACCAACAGAATTTCGCTGTTCGGGCGCTCGGCTTTGAAGCCGGCCATAAAGCCATCGCGGCGCTCTTGGCCGGTCGATTGGGCTTGGTTACCGGTGACGTAGATGATTTTGTCACCGTCGGCCACCAACTTGGCGGCTTCTTGGCCTTGGATCTTTGCAACAGCCTCGTTGTCAGTCGCTACAAAGGAGGTAACCTCGGCGCCCGAGACGCCCGTATCGATGGCCACCACGGCAATACCTGCTTCCATCGCTGCTTGAACGGCAGGCGCAATACCCGACGAGTCAACCGGCGCTACGCCAATCGCATCAACACCCTGGGCTGCCAGGTTTTCAAAAACTTCGAGCTGGCTCGCTAGGTCGCCTTGGAAGGCCGGCCCAACGGTGACCAGTTTCGCGTTCTCTTCTTTTGCAGCGTCAGCTGCGCCCTGGTTGATCATGATCCAACCGCTGTTCGTCGCTGACTTTGTGATGTAGCCAACGGTGATGGCGCTGGCATGCAGTGAGACGCCGGCGACCAGAGCGCCTGCGAAGATGAGCTTAGACAAAGGCTTCAACATAAAACTTTCCCCAACAATTATTGTTCATTATTTGACGCCACAGTAGTTGCAACGCTGAGGAAAGAGTGTCACCCGAAAAACCCCAAGTCAATAAATAAATTGAATTGATTTATTAATCGACACAACATACAGTCGACCTCAATAACTAAACAAGACGGTGCCTACCTCCCATGAACTATGTCCTTAAGACTGAAAAACTCACCAAACATTATGGTGGCGTACACGCCCTCAACGATGCCGACTTTTTTCTAGAACCCGGCGAACATGTCGCAGTGGTCGGCGACAACGGTGCCGGGAAGTCCACCTTCGTTCGCAACATCACTGGCGTTGAGCAACCCACCGACGGACGAATCGAATTCTATGGCGAGGAAGTGTCGTTCAGCTCTCCGCTAGATGCTCGCGAGGCCGGCATCGAGACGGTTTACCAAAACCTCGCCCTGGCGGATCACCTTGACGTGCCCGCAAACATCTTTTTGGGCCGCGAAAACTGCATCGACCGCATCAAGATCCCAGGCACCCCGCTGTCCATTCCGCTCGGTCCGCTGTCGTGGATGAGGGCCGGAGCGATGCAATCTCACGCCGAGGAGCTGCTTGCGCGGACGGGCGTAAAAATCCCTGACCTCAGCGAGTCATTGGCCGGGATGTCCGGGGGCCAGCGTCAATGCGTGGCCATCGCACGCGCTGCCGGGTGGGGTCAGAAACTCATCATCTTGGACGAGCCGACAGCCGCGTTGGGGATTCAGGAAACGACCCGGGTTGAGGATATTGTCCGCGGCCTCAAGCAGTCAGGCATTCCCGTGATAATCATCAGTCACAACCTCCGGCAAGTATTCAATCTTGTCGACCGGATCTGGGTGTTCCGTCAGGGCCGCATCGTCGGCAACCGAAAAACCAGCGAGACAGAGCCGAACGAAATTGTTTCTATGATCACTGGGCTCGACCAGGGTGTTCACGAAAATGCCAGCTACATCTAACCCATGCGAACACCGATAGGTGACAAACGCGGCTCTAACCAGGTCGCCGTCCGAGAATACAATGAGCGCCTGGTCCTGCAGACTGTCAGGACAAAGGGGCCGAGCTCAAAAGCTCAGATCGCCCGCTATACGGGCCTTACGGCGCAAACCGTCGCGGGCATCATTGGCGAATTTGAGGATGAGGGGCTACTGCGACGCGGCACCCCGCAAAAAGGACGCGTGGGCCAGCCCTCGATTCCGTTCGAACTAAATCCCGACGGCGGGCTTGCAATAGGCGTACACGTTGGGCGGCGCTCGACTGAAGTCATCCTGACTGACTTGATGGGCACTATTTTGGCTCGGCGCCAAGACATTTATCAGCACCCAGAGCCGCACAACCTTGCGAACTTTGTGCGCGATTGCAAACGGCAGTTCATGCGGCGCCAAGCAATGAAAAACAGCCCCCTGATCGGCGCCGGCGTTTGTGAGCCCAGTGGCATTGCGGGCTGGCAGGCCAAGTTAGGCGCCCCAACGAGTGCAATCGATGCGTGGCAGAAAGCAGACTTTCACGACATGCTAGACACCGCCCTAGGCGTGCCGGCGGTTTACTGTAACGACGCATCTGCTGCCTGCGCAGCTGAGCTGCTGTTTGGCAACAGCGCCTCTCTCAGCAATCACCTTTATGTGTACGTCGGTTCCTTTGTCGGCGGCGGCCTGGTCATTAACGGCAATCTGTTTTTGGGTCGAACCGGTAACGCGGCGGCGATCGGCTCTATGCCCATGGGCCGTCAAACCCGCGAGCAGCTCATCGATCGGGCTAGCCTGATTGGTTTAGAAAAGCTGCTGATGGAAAACGGTCATCAGGCCACGACCTTGTGGCAAGACGAAAATGCCTGGCGAGACCACGACGTGCTGGTAAACGCATGGGTCGAGCAAGCGGCGCCTGCGCTGGCGATGGCTGTCACCGGCGCCACCGCACTGCTTGAGCTCGATGGCATCGTCATCGACGGCGCTTTCCCCGAGTGGGTGCGTGATCGATTGTGTGACGCCACCCGGTCTCATTGCGCTGAGCTCAACCAAGAGGGTATTCCAGCTACACCGCTGTATGCTGGTAACCTCGGTCAAGACGCTCGAGCACTCGGCAGTGCGGCACTGCCGTTACTATCCACGTTCTCGCCCGACCATCAATCGTTACTCAAGGCCTAACATGATTCGCGCCACACTCCCGCGCCGCAAACGCATTGCCCTCGTTGCCCACGACGCACAGAAACCCGCACTCAACGAATGGGCGCTTCGCCACCAAACCGAATTGGCAAAGCACGAGTTGCTGGCCACCGGCACCACGGCCGTGCACCTTGGCAAGGCGCTAGGTTTGCCCGTGCATGCATTTTTGAGCGGCCCGATGGGCGGGGATCAACAGATCGGTGCGCGCATTGCCGAAAGCACGATCGATGTCCTGATTTTCTTCTGGGATCCGCTGGCGCAAATGCCCCACGACCCCGACGTCAAAGCGCTGCTGCGCATTGCTGCCGTGTGGAACGTCCCGGTCGCATGCAATAGCGCAAGTGCCGACTTTTTACTGTCCTCGCCTCTTATGTCCGAGGCTTACGAACGCGACCAGCTCGATTACGCCGCCTACCAGGCCAGCCGCGCGCCCTAGGATCCGACCTGAGCGGCCGAACAAACCGGGTACAGCGCTCGGTAGGTCGCCCACTTTTGATCGAAATAGTCACCCGTGCTGACATCGGGTGTGAGCGGGTCAGCCGTCGCCGATTTGCGATAGGCGGCCGACTGATCCGGCATCGCCAGCCGCGCAGCGCCCAGGGCCGCGCCCTGATCAACACCCGTTAACGGGTGAATCGCCAGACCTAGCGCGTTGGCGATGATCTGTAGCCATTGCTGCGAGCGTGAACCGCCGCCAATGGCCATCAGCCGCTCAATGGCCGTGCCGGCCTGCCCTAACGCCGCCGAACCGTCACGCAGCGACAGCGCAACGCCTTCTAGCACCGCCAACACCATGTCATTGGCATCGGTTGCACTGGACAACCCGAAGAAAAGACCGCGGGCATCGGGGTTGTTATGCGGCGAGCGCTCACCGTTCAAGTACGGCAGAAATACCACCGGCGTCGTTACTTTTCCGCTGCGAGTTAACCCTTCGAGCAGCGCAGGGACCGGGCGACCCAGGACGCCAGCCAACCAGCTTAATGAATGGGCAGCGCTCAGGGTCACCGTCATCTGGTGCCAGGTGTTTGGAACGGCGTGGGCAAACGCGTGGACGGTTTGCTCCGGGCAAGGCCGATGGCGATCGCTCACGGCAAACAAAACGCCCGACGTGCCCAGCGACACAAACCCCTCACCGGGGTCGGACAATCCAAGCCCCAGTGCGCCACAGGCATTGTCGCCGCCACCGGCCACCACGGGCACTGATTCGATGCCGAGCTCCGCCGCCGCAGTGT